>JANNAY010000072.1:0-4421 GCA_031384945.1 Deltaproteobacteria bacterium | reverse complement strand
GTAGAGCGCGGCGCTGTAGAGGTTGGTGCGGGCGAAGTCTTCGCTCGACTTCAGCGCCTCGGCGTCGTTCGCGTACTTCTTCGCCCACGACGAGCCCTTCGCGTAGTTCTTGACGAGAATGTCGCGGGCAGCGGCAGCCTTTTCAAACTGGCGCTCGCGCACCCACGCTTGGACGACCTGATCTTGCAGCTTCGGCGCATCACGGTGCAGCGGATCGAGCGCCAGCGCGCGCTCGAGGGCGGCGACGGCCTGCACGTGCTTCGACTGGCGGAAGAGGTTGTCGCCGAGCTTGGCCATGACGTCGCGCTCATACGGCTTGGCCGTCGGCGGCGGCGACGCACGCAGGAACCAGTCTTTGGCGAAGCCGACGTAGTCGACTTCAACTTCAGCGTCAGCGTCGTCGACGGACTTGCCCTTGAGCAACTTCTTGTACTGTGATCCGCGCTGCCAGTTGTCGTCGCCGAAAGAGATGGCGATGTACTGAACGGCTTCTTCTTCGAGGACGGAGCCGCCTTCGCCGTCGGCGCGCTTCTGGCCGTAGGAGAAGTCGAGCAGCTCGAAGAAGCGGGTCACGCTCTCGTCGAAGCGGTTGACCAAGTAGTAAGTCCACGCGAGTTTGTAGAGACCCTTATCGTAGTAATCCGACTCTGTGACCGGAACGACATGCATGAAATCGGCGATCGCGTCGTTCCACTTTTCGTCATCGAAGTGCTGGTCGCCAATGCGGAACCAGACCTCGGCGTAAAAGCGGGATTTCGGGTACTTGTCGACGAGGGTGAGCCACGCCTGCAGGCCAGGCTCGATGTCGCCCTGTGAGCGAAGTGTGTAGCCCAAGAGATAATAGGCGCCGTCGAGGAAACGGTATTCGGGGTATTCGCCGATGAGCTTTTGGTACAGGGCAATCGTATTGTCGAAGCGCTTGGTGGGCTCGATCGGGGGTTCGCCCTGACCGCCCGCATCTTTCCAGGTGGCGTAGGCGTCGCGGTATTCGTTGATGGCGACTTGGTACTCGTCGTCGGTCTTTTCGTAGTACAATTCGGCCAAACGAAACATCGCGTCGGGGACGAACTCGCGGTCGGTGGGATGCTGCCCAAGGAAGCGCTCGAAGGCGGCGATCGCGTCAACACGGCGCAGTCGCTCGGCCTTGACCACTGGGTCGAGCTGTTTGCGGTAGTTGGACTCGATTTGCGAGCGACGTTCTTTGTACTTTCGCTCAGCCAACTGACGAACTTGTTCTTTTACGTCACGAAGGTGCTCGTCGTAGACGGCGACGGCGTCTTTGTAGGCGGCAAGGGCGTCTTTTTCGCTGGCGTCGGACCACTCTGTTGACGGCGGGGGTGGCGCCGCTGCCGTGGGTGGCGGTGACGGCTTCGGTGCGTCACCGGTGTCGCCGACGTCAGGCTTGTCTTCAGCCTGGGGCGCCGTGGGGTTTACGCCGCCCGTTTGGGCATGGGTGAGGGGCGCCGCGACGAGCGCGGCGGCGACCAGGGCCCGCGCGGCCTGGGAGCGGAGGGTGCGAACGCGCTTCACGGCAGCTCATCCCGGGTCAAATCGGCGTAAGCCTGCGTGAGGTCGGTGAGCTCGGCGGCGCGCGCTTTGGTAAGGGCGCCGATGTGCTCGGTTTCGGTCTGTTTGCGGCCGAAGGCGGTGTCGACGATGCCCACGTCGGCGCGCAGGACGATGCGTGAGAGGTCATGACGGACGCGCTCGAGGGCGACCGCCGTGGCGCCGTCGCGGAGCGAGGCGGCGCGTGAATCGATGTCGGCGAGGGTGCGGCCGTAGGTGGCGAGGGCTTCGCGCTCGGCAGCCAACAACGTGCGGGCACCCGTGAGGCGCTGTTCGACGGCGCTGTCGAGGTTGTCGCGGAAGCCGCCATTGCGGGTCGCGAGGCTGTCGGCCTTGGCGACGACTGCGTCGATGCGACGGTAGATCTCAAGTTGGAGCGGGTCGCGGGCTTGGGCGAGCAGGACACGCTCGTCGTCGAACGCCTCGGCAAGGGCCCGGCGCAGCTGTTCTTCGGCCGACCCTCGGCCGCCGATCGTCTGAATGCGTCGGCGCATGTCGACGATGCGGGAGCTCAACTCAGCAGCACGAGCGTCGTTCTGCAGCAGCTCTTCTTGCGTCTGGCGCACACGGGTCTTCACGACCTCTTTTTGTGCCGGGTTTGCTGCGAGCTCACGCTGGGCGAGCCAGTCGATGGACGTGAGGCTGGCCCGCAGCTTGGCCGAGATGAGCTCAAGCTCGTGCAAATCACGGTCGAGGGCGTCGGCGCGGTCGCGCATGCGCTGCTTGCGGGCCGCCATCTCTTCTGGCGTCTTTGGCAGCTGAGCGACCTTCTTCTCGAGGCTGGAGCGGACCTGCGCCTGCTCGTCGAGCGAGGCTTTTATCGTGGTGTTCGGTCGCGCCAGCTTGCGCTCGACGGCGATGGCGCGGGTCTTCAGTCCGACAACGGCGTTCGACAACGAAATGGAGCGCTCGACCGCCGACTGCAGCGGCTTGAAGAGCTCGGCGCGAGCGGGGTTGTCTGCCGACAGCATGCTCTCGAGCTGCTCGAGCAGTCGTTGGGCGCCCTCGACGTCGGCACGCGACTTCTGGATGTCTTTGAAGACCTCGAGGGATTCGGCCACCTCTTTGTTACGCGCGGCGCGGCGTGCTGCGATCGGCGGCAGCGGCGAAGAAAGCACAGCGTGCGGATCGTTCTCGAGAGCGAGAATGTCTTTGAGCAGCAGCTCGCGCAGCGAGGTGTCGGAGATCAGGCGCTGCAGCTCGGCGTCGGCGGCGCGGTGCTTCTCAAGGATCTCGCCGAAGAGCGCGTCGGCGTCGTCGAATTCGAGTCGCTGCAGCCGCAGGTTGCCGGCCAACAGGTCGATGTCGGCGCTGTGTTCGCCGTCGGGATCGAGAGAGCGCAGATCGTCGAGCTGGCGCAGCGCCTTGCGGTACTCGACCTTCGCCTCGTCACGACGAGCAGTCTCGGTCTTGCCGTCGTCTTTCTTGCCACGCAGCTTGATTTGACCGCGGCGCACATAGGTCAGGGTGACCTCGTAGAGCATCGTCGTCAGATAGGGCGAGTCGAACTCGACCTCTTGATAGGCGTCGATGCTCTCGTCGAGGCGATCGAGCTCATAGAGCAGGCGTCCACGGCCGAGATGGGCGAGCTCTTTCACTGACGCGTCTTCGCGCGCGACGTTCTTCAGGCGGACGACGTCATCGAAGACAGCCAGCGCCTCGTTGAGCTTGTCGGCTTTGGTGAAGATGGCGGCCCGCAGATAGCGGGCGCGCAAGTCAAAGGCGTCGGCGGTGGGAATCTTGCCGAGCTCTTGCAGCGCGCCGTCGTCGCGGCCGGCGCGGAAAAGACTCTTTGCGCGCAGGTAGCGCACCTGGCCCGGCACGTTGCTGCCGGCGATTTGCAGGTATTGGTCGTAGTAGCGGTCGACGTCGTCGTAGTGGCCGTCGTCGGCGGCGATGGACATCAGGCGCAGAATGGCGTCGTCGTGGTAGCCGTGGCCACGCAGCGCGAGCAGCTTTTCGAAGTACTGCTGCGCCGCGCCGACGTTGCCGAGCTCGTACAGGCTGTCAGCGAGAAAGAACAAAGACTCGGCATAGGTCGAGGTGGCCTCGACCGCCTGTGGGCGCTCGCCATCACGAGGCTCGACGGCGCCGTACAACGCCAATGAAGCGCGCGCGTACTCTTTGTTCAAGTGGTAAATGGAACCCCAGATCGCGCGATCGTCACGGTCACCGATCGCGAAGAGGTCTGGCACCTCGCGGTATTGAGACTCAATGCGATCCATCTCGGCGGTGGCCGAGGTGGCATCGCGCTCAAGCTGGGCCACCTCGGTGGCCGGCTGAGCCGCAGCGATTCGAGAGAAAGAGACGGCGCAGATGACTACGCCGACGACGCCGACTTTCACTTCGTCCCCGCCGCCGGCGCCTTCTTCGAAGCGTCGATCTGCACGTTCTGATCGAAGCGGAGGGTCGGGCGCTCGGTCATCTCGGTCGTAAAATTGCCCTTCTCGAAGGCCACGACATCAATGGATAGCAGTTTGCCCGGCTCGGCGGTGAATGTGAGTGAGTCTTTCAGCTTCCACCCATAGCCTTGAAGGTACTGGAAGACGCCGGTGCCGTTGCCCTTGTACTTCAGCTCGACGGTCAGCGTGTGGCTGCCCTCGATGATGTTGCCGTCCCAGAGCGGGTGCTCTTTCATCGCCGTCAGCTTCACGCCGGTCTCGTCGACCTCTTGCCAGAGGGGCGTACCGTCGAGGAAATAGTCGACTTCGACGAGGAGGAAGTTCGCTCCGAGCGTGTTTTTGTGGGTGAGGACGATGCGCGCGCCCGCGCCGGTGCCACCCTGTACCTGCTCGGTGAGCAGCGTCAGCTTGGCCTTGGAGCGGAAGATCTGTTCTTTCAGCTCAGCGACGGAG
>JANNAY010000683.1:0-3838 GCA_031384945.1 Deltaproteobacteria bacterium | reverse complement strand
GTCAGCACCTTGCGCGAGCCGTGGTGGAAGTCAAGATGCCAGAGCGCGCCGACATGCTCGACCTCGAAACTGCGCACTTCCAGGTGTTCGAGGATGGTTCTCGGTATTCATTGGAAGACCAGAAGAAGTGGCTGCGTTTGTTTCTGGTGCGGTTCTTCCAAAACCAGTTCAAGCGCTCGTGCACGGCCGATGCGCCGAAGGTGGGCATGGTGGCCCTCTCGCCGCGCGGCGATTGGCGCATGCCGTCTGACGCCGTCGTGACGTCGTGGGTGGCGCAGGTCGACGCCTACGCGCCGGTGGCCTGATGGACCCGGTCACCGTCGCGCTTGCGGTCTTCGGCGGCAGCGCCCTGCTCGCAGTGGCCAGCCGCTTTGTCGAACGGTCGCGTGACCTGCCGCGGCGGGCGCGGCGCATCGAGCAGCTGAAGCGCCACCAGCTGTCCGTCGTCGACGACGCAGGCGCCTGTTACCTCGACATCTCGGGCAAGAACCGCTCGCTGATGGCGCGGGTTGGCAGCAACTGCATCGAAGTCCGCGCCACGGTCGCCGTGCTCGTCGGTGGCGTCGAGACGCTCTGGGTGCGGCCGACGCCGCGGATGGACCCCAACGTGCAGGACTTCGCGCGCCTGCGTGACGACGTCGCGTTTGGCGGCGTGCCGCTGGGCAACGTCGCGGCGCTGCTCGACGACGCTGTCGTGCGGTCGGCGGTGCTCGCCATCGTCGACACCGGTGGGCGGCTCGCCGTCGAGGACCACGAGCTCATCGCGGTCTTGCCGGACCGCGGCAACGACGAGGCCGCCATGCGCGCCGCTTTCGATCTGGTGGGTCCGGCGGTGTCGGCGTTGACGAGTTCGGCGCTGTCGTCGTCGTCGTCGTTGCCGGAGACGTCGGTGTCGTCGTCGGGGTCGCCCTTCGCGGTGCGCGGGATCGACACGTGAGCGGGCTCTTGAAGGCCGGTGACGTCGTCGAGCGCTCGTCGCTCGGGGATGCATCGTCAACCGCGACGTCCCACCGGTTTCGGGGGCCCACGATGGGTCACATCGCGCGAGGCACGAGCACATCTGCGCATGCGTTGCCCGCGCCGCAGAGCCCCCAGTACCCCCGCTGCGCGGGGGCGAACCCAAATTCCACGATGCCCACCTCTGGAGATTGCCGGGCAGGGGACGGGCGGGAGATGGCTTTGCCCCCGCGCAGCGGGGGTACTGGGGGCTCTGCGGCGCGGGCAAGCGACGATCGTGAGTTCGGGGGCAGGTCGCGCCGAGCCGTGAACCAGGCTGAGGCCGCGTCATGAACGGCGCTGAATTCTTCGGGGTCGCCGCAGCCATCGCTGGCGTCGTCACCGTCGTCGGCGGCGTCGTCGCGCTGCTGTTGATCGTGTTCATGAAGAAGACCGAGCACGCGCGGCTCGCGCGCTTCTACGCCGCCCGCCGCAGAGCCCTCGACGACGCCGGCCTCGTCTTCGTCGACGATGGCGTCCGCTTCTGCTGGCGCGAGCGCGCTGACGGCGAGGTCGACGTCGCCTTTCACGCCGGCGCGCTCGCCTGTCAGCTGCCGGCGGCGGCGCTCGGCGAGCGCGTGGCGGCGTGCTGGGCGCGGCACGGCGGCGTGGGCGTGTTGCCGCGCAGCGCCGGCGTCGTGCTCGACGACAGAGCCGCCAACGCCGCGGTCGGCGCCGTGGTCGACGACGGCGCCTGCTTCCGCTTCGACGGCAAAGCCCTCGTCGTCGAGGCACGCGCGCGCGAAGGAGACATCGAGCCACAAGTCGTGCACCTGATCGAGCGCACGCGGACGCTGTCGGCGGCGTTGACGCTGGCGTCGTCGTCGCTGCCGCCGCTGACGCCGGCATCGCGGGCAGCGGCGCTGTTGGAGACGTAGGTGAAGGATCGGAAGACGTCGCTGAAGGGCCGAAATGTCCGCGTCGGCTGATCTGGGCGGCCGTCGGGGGGCTCGTTACGACGCAGCATGGATCCGATCACGCTCGCGCTCGCCCTGGCCGCCGTCGTCGGCGCCTCGACGACGGCGATGAGCATCGCGCCCCGCCTGAAGCGGCGGATGCACAGCGGCTCGAGCGCGGCGCTGCAGCAACACGGCCTCTGCCTCTCGCACGGCATCTACAGCGACGCCGTGCCGGTGACGCCGGCGCTGTTCGCCCGCGTGTCGCACAGCAGCGAAGCCACCCGCGGCCTGACCGTGTTCGTGCGCGCGCCGTCGACGTGGACGGGCCTGCGCACCGCGCAATTCTGGGCGCGCCGCCACGAGAACCTCGGCGATGACTTTCTGCTCGAGCTGCCGCTGGTGAACAGCGAAGGACCCGCCCGCGGCACCCCTGGCCGCTGGCGCAAGGTCGCCGCCGGCTGCTTCGTCGGCGCCATGCCCGCCGCCAACGCCGACGCGTACGCCGACGACTTCGCCGTCTGCGCCGCCCTGACGATGTTGCTGCAGCGCCAGCACGCCGAGATCGAGAGCATCGACGGCGCGCTGCTCTTGCGCTTCAACCGCCCGGCGTCGCTGTCGGTCGAGGCCGAGGTGCGCCGCTGTCTCGACGTCAGCCGCAGCGTCATCGCCGTTCTCGACAAGGTCGGCGAGCGCTTGCCCGACCTGCACGACGCCGAGCTGCCCGACCTGCTGCCCGAGTCGTCGGCGCCGTCGTCGTCGGGGGCGCCGTTGTTGGTGCGCGGCATTCGGTGAAGCATCGCGGCCGTGAGCGCCGCCCTCGACATCTGCAGACGACACCGCGCCAAAGACGACGCCCGCGCCGCCGTCGAAGTCGCCGTCACCGTCGCCGGACTCGTCGTCGCCTGGGTCGTCGCCGCCAGCCTCGCCGTCAAAGGCGCCGTCGAATTCGTCGTCGTCGCCGACGTCTTCGTCGCCGTCTTTCTCATGCGCTTGTTCGTCTTGCAGCACGACGCGGGTCACGGTGCGCTCTTCTCGACCCGCGGGCGCAACGACGTCTTCGGCGTGCTCGCCTGCATCCCGCTGCTGGTGCCCTATCTCGAATGGCGCAAGAGCCACGCCATCCACCACAAGATCTCGTCGCAGCTCGAGCACCGGATCTTTCCCGACATCTACACGGTGACGGTCGCCGAATACGCGTCTTTCTCTGTGTTGAAGAAGATCGCCTACCGGGTGTTTCGAAACCCATTGGTCTTGTTCGGCGTCGTCCCCGTCTACTTCTTCTTCGTCTCGTGCCGCATCAAGGGATCGATGTGCCCGACGTTGCCGCGCGGCGCGAACCTGCGAAACTTGTGGCTCACCACGACGGGCGCCCTCGCTCTCTACGCGGGCCTCGCAGCGGTGGTCGGGATCGAGCGCATGTTGCTGGTCTTTCTGCCGGCCCAGGTGATGGCCGGCGCAGTGGGATTCTGGTTGTTCTATGTTCAGCACCAGATGGAGCACACATATTGGGCCAAAGATGACGTGTGGAGTTACGAAGAAGCAGGCCTGCGGGGCGCGAGTTATTTTGACCTGTCGCGTCCCCTCGCCTGGGCCACCGCGTGGATCGGTTTTCACCATGTGCACCATCTCGACCCGCTCGTGCCTTGCTACCGCTTGCGCGCGGCGCACGAAGAGCTCGTCGCTGCGGGCTTGTTCACGGCGCCGCCGGTGACGCTGGTGGCTGGGCTGCGGTCGACGACGTTGGCGCTGTGGGATGAAGAGCGGGGGCTGTTGGTTGGGTTTGAGAGACGAAGGTGAGGAGAGGGACGCGAGAAACAGAGAGCAAGAAATGCACAGAGATCACTGAGGACGGGCAGAGATCACAGAGGAGAATTTTAGGGGCTTTGACGTCGTCGCTGCTTCCGTCGTTGTCGCAGTCGTCGCAGTCGTCGCAGTCGTCGCAG
>JANNAY010000054.1:0-2031 GCA_031384945.1 Deltaproteobacteria bacterium | reverse complement strand
CTCTGGCGGCGCCGCCAGAGCGCCCTGCCCGTGCTCATCGCCTCGGCCGTCGCCTGGGTGCTCACCGGCGCCAGCACCTGGTTCAGCTTCGTCTGGGCCGCCTGGTTCATCGCCATCGCCGTGCGCGCCCGCGCCGTGCTGCGTGACGCCGCGCCCGTCGAGCTGCGCCAGCTCGGCGGGGCGACCACGACGATGGCGGTGCCGACGATGACGTCGACGCCGTCAGCGGCGGTGGGCCGATCCAGCGACGCGGGCTAAGCTCGCCGCATGTTCCGCGCGCCCCGCTGTTGTTCTTGCTGTCGACGCGCCTGACGTCTCGTCGTTCCGCAATCCAACTCGACGCAGTAGGGACCCCGCCATGGCTTTGCGTGTTTTCAATTCGCTGACGCGACACAAAGAAGACTTTCACCCGCTCAAGCCGGGCAAAGTCGGCGTCTACGTCTGCGGCGTCACCGTCTACGACCTCTGCCACGTCGGCCACGCCCGCGTGTACGTCGTCTTCGACACCATCGTGCGTTTTCTGCGCCGTGATCATCAGGTCACGTACGTGCGCAATTTCACCGACGTCGACGACAAGATCATCAAGCGCGCCCACGAGAAGAACGAAGACCCGATCGCGCTGGCGTCGCACTTCGCCGATGAATTTCACCGCGACATGGACGCGCTCGGCGTGAAGCTCGCCGACGTCGAGCCCCGCGTCTCGACGCACATGGAAGAGATCATTCACTTCATCCGCGAGCTCGAAGACAAGGGCTTCGCCTACCGCGTGGCGACGTCATCTGCCGTCGAAGGCGCCGGCAGCGACGTCTACTTTCGCGTCAAGAACATGCCGGCGCAGCGCTACCTGCAGCTCAGCGGACGCTCGCTCGACGACATGGGCGACGGCGCCCACCGCGTCGCCGTCGACGACCGCAAAGAAGACCCCCTCGACTTCGCGTTGTGGAAGTCGGCGAAGCCTGGCGAGGTCAGCTGGGAGTCTCCCTTCGGCAAAGGGCGACCCGGGTGGCACATCGAGTGCTCGGCGATGGCCAAGAAGCACCTCGGCGTCACCTTCGATTTGCACGGCGGCGGCAAAGACCTGGTGTTTCCCCACCACACCAACGAGATCGCGCAGAGCGAGTGCAACCACGGCGAGGTCATGGCTCGCTATTGGTTGCACAACGGCTTCGTCAACGTCGTCGCCGACGAACACGCAACCGGCGACGACGTCGAAGAGATCGTCGACGAGGCTGGCAACAAGATCAAGCTCAAGAAGATGTCGAAATCAGAAGGTAATTTCTTTACCATCCGCGACATTCTCAAGCAGTTCACACCTGAGGCTTTGCGCTTTTTGTTGCTGTCGACCCACTACCGCGGTCCCATCGCGTTCAGCCACCGGCTCGTCGAAGAGGCCGAGAAGCGGACGCAGTACCTATATGAGACGCTGCAGCGGACGAACCAGTATCTGACGAAGACCCCGGCAGAAGACGCGCTCACCCTTGAGTTTGCTTTCAGCAAGCCCGGTGTTCCATTCACGCCTTGGAAAGACTTCCTCGAGGCCTTCGACGACGACTTCAACACCCCGCGCGCGGTCGCCGCCCTGATCGAAGTGTTGAAGGTGGCGAACGCGCTGGTCGCCGGCCGTGAGAAAGAGTTCACCGCCAAGGGCGAGAAGCTGAAGCCCGGACTGCGCGCGCGCCTGCTCACCGAGTGCCGCTCGTTGTTCGTCGACATGGGCGCCATCCTCGGGCTCGGTCAGCGCGAGGCGGCGGCGTTTCTCGACGAGCAGCGCGCCTTGCGTCTGCACGTGAAGGGCATCGCCCGCGACACCATCGATGCTCTGCTCGCGCAGCGCGCCGAAGCAAAGAAAGCCAAAGACTTCACCAAGGCCGACGCCGTCAGAGCCGACCTCATCGCCCTCGGCGTCGAGGTCAGAGACACCCCCGACGGCGTCGAGTGGTCGATCGTCTGACGCGCGCCTGATCGCCTGGGTGATCAGTGCTTCATGCAGCCAGCGACGATCTGGCGGCCTTCGACGAGAACGATGGCCTC
>JANNAY010000047.1:0-3695 GCA_031384945.1 Deltaproteobacteria bacterium | reverse complement strand
TCTGCTGATTCTTAATTGTGTTCGCGATCGGGGAATTCAAAAGCTCACCCCGACGCTGCCACCGACGCGGCTGTTCTCTTGGAACTGGCCGAACGTCCCCGCAGTATTTCCATACAACCACGCCGCCTCGACGCGCGCCGTCACCACGTCGAAGAACACGTACTGCACCGCCGGCTGCAGCATGCCGTCGATTGCGTCGGTGGGTTCGGCGCCTTCGACAAAGGCGCCGGCGACGTTGTCAACGACGGTGACTTCGGCTTTGAAGCTCTCGCCGATCAGGTATTCGACGCGGGCCAACAGCCCCAACGGAATCGGGTAGCGCAGCCGCCCGATGGGATCGGTGGGCAACGGCTCGCCGGTCAGCGTGAAGGTGCCCGTCGCGTTGACGAAGAATCTCATCGACTGATCCTCCAACCATCGCGGAGTTTCAGTGTCGACTCCAAAGACAAAGGTCGCGAAGGGATCTTCGACTTCTTTGTCCTTCTTTTGGTTGAACGCGTCTTGCGTGAGAAACAAGACGCCCTCGCCGCTGAAGCGCACGGCGCCGACGGCGAACTCGAGGTCTGACGTGAACGCCAGGCGCCGCAAGACTTCGGTGGTGACGACGACGTCGACGGTCTGCTGCGGGTTCGCCTGCTTCAAGTCGTTGACGTCGGGCGCGCGCAGCGTCGGAAAGCGATCCCACAGGTAAGCGCCGCCGACGCTGGCGTCGACGCCGAGGGCGCTCAAGCGCAAGCGCAACGCCGGCTGCACCGCATCGAGCGACGGACCGGGCGCGCCCTTGTCGTTCAGCGTGACGACGACGGGGACGACGCTGGGCGCGAAGGCGCCGAACCTGCCCTTCACCCAGCGGTTCTTGCCGGCGATGACGCCGTCGGCGCCGATGCGCTCGACGGGCGGCAAGATGTTCAGCTCGGGCACCGGCAAGACGAACGCTTCGACGGTGATGGGGTCGAACGTGTAGCTGGCCTTCAGGTGCCAGACCGGAAACTTCTCGATCTCGAGAAAGTCGCGCATGTCGAAGATCGAGAGCACCTCTGTCGGCGAGATGAGGTCCGTCGTGCCCCAGGCGACATAGCCGCGGCCGGCGCGCAGCTTGAGGCCGTAGACGTCGACGTCGGCGTAGGCTTCTTCGGCTTCGAGTCTTGCTCTGGTGGCATCGGCAAAATCACGGCGCACCAACAGCGCGATGTGCCCCGACGCCTTGTTGCCGCCGACGCTGGCGCGGATGCCGAGGTCGACCTGTTGGCGTCCATCGACGTCGTCGACGTCGCGCGGGGCGTAGAGGTCGCTCGGGTGAAAGAACGATTCGACGCCGAGGCGTCCGCCAAAGGTGGGCGCCAACGTGTTCAACAGCGCATCGACGTTTGACGTCGACGCATCGGCCGGATCGCTGCCCCAATCGGTGTTGAAGGCGTCGGGCGCGTTCGGGTCCACCGGCGGCGCGTTCGGATCGACAGGCACAGCGATCATGGCCGGCGGCGGCAGCGCGGCGATGAGCTTCTCGACCAGCTCTTGGGCCTCGGCAGACGAGAACGACGCGCCGCCGCGGCCCTTGCCGGGCGCCACCGCGATCGAGACCTCAGAGGTCGCCACCGTCGTCGTCGCCGACCGCTCGACCGCGCGCAGCGTCACCTTGAACGCGTAGCGCGTCTCGGCCTTCACGGCGGCCGACAACAAGAAGTCGACGTCGAGCTCGTCGGCGACGGGGGCCAACACGCCGGGGTCGAGCCACTTTCGCTTCGGCAGCTTCTGTCGGTTCGCAGCGTCGACGAGCTCTTGGGTCGGCGCGACGGTGACGTTCGTGTTCGACAACAACGCCGTCTTCAGCAGCTCTTCGATGCGCGGTCCGAGGCCCGTGCGGGTGTCGTCGACGGCGCGCACAAAACACACCACCCACGGGTCGACCTCTTGCGTCGTCGCTGCCGCGGTCGGCGCGCCGGCGGCGGGTGCTTCGGTCTGGCTGATCAAGAGAAGGACGACGACGGCGAACACGGCGACGCAGCATCGCCCGACGTCGACGTCGACGGCCAATCCCTCACCATGTGCGGCGATGTAGGCGCCGCGATGGCGACCGTCGTGCGCGCCGACGTCGCCCTGTGCGCGTCGGGCTCAGGTGCCGAGGCGCTGTTGCAGCGCCTGCAGCGTCGTCAGCTCCTGCTGCTGTTCCTGTTGCATCGCCTGCATGTGCGCCTTCATCTGCTGCGACGGCGCCGGCTTCTGCGCGTCGCCCTTGCCGTCGCCGTGGTGAGCGCTGTGGTCGTCGCCTTCTCTGTGGGCGGCCATCTTTTCGGCCGCCATCTGCTGCCCTGCGCGGTGGTGGGCGATGGCGGCGGTGACCCACTGGCGATCAAAGTCGGCGCCCGACAGGCCCTGCAACTTGATGATCGTCGTCGACGTCGCAGACGCCACCGGGCGCGACGTCGTCGGCGATGGCGCTGACGATGGCGCTGGCGATGGCGCTGACGCTGACGCTTCCTTCATCGACATCTTCATGTGCTTCATCGCCAGCGCTTTTTCTGCAGTGCCGCGCAGCTGGGCAGCGACGCGTTTCACCTCGAGGTCCTGCCCCTTTTGTTCGCCCAGCCGCGCGAGGGCCGCGCCCTCTTGGTGGTGTTGGATCATGTGGGCCAGCGTCGGCGCTTCGGCGACTTCGGCGGCGCGGGCGGCGCTGCCGAGGTGGTCAATGTCGTATTCGCTGCCGTCGATGGCGCTGGTGTTGTCGCCGAGTGATCCAGCGAGGGCTTCGTCGAAATTGTTGGCCATCGGCGTCGACGGCACCCCGTCGTTGGTGAGCCCGTCGTCGATGCCGGCGATCTTGCCGTTGGTGCGCGACGCCGCATCGGCGCTGCGATCGAAGCTTTCACTGTATGAAGCAGAGCGCTGGGGCGCGCAGGCGGCGAGGGCGAGCGCGATGCCGAGGCCGCCGACGATCGAAGTCTGTCTGGACATGGGAACCTCCACCATCAACCTAGCGGCTCACGACGTCACTGCACCCCGCGCCGCGCCTGGCAGGATCACCACAATCGCCCGCTGTGGCGCCCTGCACCACGTCCACCGGCGCGGCAACGTGTCGAAAAATGCGGCGCATCAGATCGCCGATTTGCTGTGTCCTGATGTCCGCGCCGCGCCGTCGTGCCACCGCCCACCGAGGTGTGCGAGAACGGCCGCATGCAGATCGAAGACATCGAGAAGTTGGGCGCCTTCTACCTCGGCCGCGTCGTCGACGACGCCGGCCCCAACGAAGGCAAGGCGGGTGGCCCGCTGCTGCTCGACTCGCGCGCCTTGACGACCCACGCGGTGTGCATTGGCATGACGGGCTCCGGCAAAACGGGGTTGTGCACGGCGCTGCTCGAAGAAGCCGCCATCGACGGCGTCGGCGCCATCATCGTCGACCCCAAAGGCGACCTCGGCGGCCTCGCCTGCGCCTTTGACGTCGACGTCGACGTCGCCAAATACGCCGAATTCGTCGACCCCTTCGAAGCCCGCCGCGCAGGCAAATCCGTCGACGAAGCCGCCGCGGGCATCGCCGCGATGTGGAAGCAGGGGCTCATCGACACGCTGCAGACGCCCGCCCGCGTGCAGCGCTTTCGCGACGCCGTCGACGTGCGCCTCTACACGCCCGGCGCCTCGCACGGGCACGCGCTCTCGCTGGTGAAGTCCTTCGCCGCGCCCTCGCCAGCGTTGCTCAGCGA
>JANNAY010000010.1:0-5097 GCA_031384945.1 Deltaproteobacteria bacterium | reverse complement strand
CGGCGCGGTGGCCTGACCCGGCTGCAGGTCGGCGATCGAGCCGGCGACGTTGCCAGTGGCGTCAGCCGGAAAGCCCTGCACGCGGTTGCCCTGCAGGTCGACGAGAAAGCCGTTCGCGTCCATCGTGAACTGGCCGTTGCGCGTGTACGCGAGCCCATCGGGCGTGCGCACCACGAACATGCCGGGGCCTGAGATGGCGAGGTCGGTCGACAGCCCTGTCGTCGTCAAGGCGCCCTGCGTGATGATCTTTTGCACGGCGATCATGCGCGTGCCGAGGCCCATTTCGCCGCCGCCGCCGACGAGGTTTTCGCCGACCAGTTCTGCGAACGACGCACGGCCGGCTTTGAAGCCGATGGTGCCGGCGTTGGCGATGTTGTCGCCGATGACGCCCAGCTCGAGCGACGATGACGAGAGACCGTTCTGGCCGATGTAGAGCGACGAAATAAGCGACACGAGTCCTCCGGTTCCGCTCTTTCATCGGACCCGGCGCACAAGAACTTCAGTCGATCTGTCAGCGGGCCGTCGCTCCGCCAACGCGTTGACGATCAGGCCATGGCGCCGTCGCTGGTGGCGATTTGGGCAGCCGGCGGCGCTCTGCAAGTAGATTCCTCGCTGTGACACCTTCCCTCACACTCTTTCCCGACTTCGCCGCCGCCTCGCACGACGTGCTGGCGCTCCTGCAAGAGCAGCTGGGCCTCGGCCTTTGGCTCGTGACGCGCACCATCGGCAACGACTGGATCGTCCTCGGCACCGCCAACCGCGAGCCGCGCTACGACCACATTCATGCTGGCGACGTGCTCGTCTGGTCCGACTCGTTCTGCTCACGCATGGTGCGCGGCGAGGCACCAAACGTCGCCGCCGATGCCCGCGCCGTCGTCGCCTACCGCGACGCCCCCATCTCGCGGCAGCTGCCCATCGGCGCCTACGTCGGCGTGCCCATCTTGCAGGGCGACGGCAGCCTGTTCGGCACGCTCTGCGCCATCGATCCCGAGCCGCAAGATCGCACGCGCCTCGCAGGGCAAGAGCGCACCCTGCACACCGTCGCCAGGCTGCTGGCGACGCTGCTCGATCGCGAGCTGCGGCTCGAAGATCAACAGAAGCAGCTCGAGCGCGCCGAGCACAGCGCCACCGTCGACGCCCTCACCGAATTGTGGAACCGCCGCGCCTGGGACGCCGCCCTCGTCGCCGAAGAGGCACGCTGCAAGCGCTATGGCCACCCGGCCTGTGTGCTCTCCATCGACGTCGACGGTTTGAAGAGTCTCAACGACACGCAGGGCCACGTTGCTGGCGACGATCTGCTGCAGCGTTGCGCGGGCGCGCTCAAAAAAGGCGTCAGAGAGCACGACGGGGTTGCCCGCGTCGGTGGCGACGAATTCGCCGTCTTGCTGGTGCAGTGCGACGAGCTGACCGCCATCGTCGTCGAGCTGCGGCTGCGCGAGACCCTCGCCGCCGCCAGCGTCAGCGCCAGCATCGGCCTCGCCAAGCGCGATCCGAGGTTCGGGCTCGTTGAGGCCGTGAGCCGCGCCGACGCCGCGATGTACGAAGAGAAGCGCGCCCGCAAAGCAGCGCGCTGACGTCAGCTACTGCTGCTCAAAGGTCAGCACCTTCGCTTCGTCGGCGAGAAACAGCTCGAGCCGAATGCCGTCGCTCGTCCAGCCCGTCGTGACGAGCGGCGTGCCGCAGGTCGCCGTCAGCTGCATGTCGCTGCCATCGATGGCGACGTCGAAGGTCGAGGTGCCGCCGGGCACGCGCGCCAGCTCGATGGTGTCGCCGACGGTGCGGATCGTCGCAGCCAGCGTGTCGCCAGTCGGACCCGGCGCCGCCTCGCCATCGAAGATCTCGACGCTCAACAGGCCCCACTCGGCATCAAAGAGCGGCACGCCGCCTTCAGGAGCAGGAAAGGCCAGGTCGACAACGACGACATCGACAGCGTCGCCAGCGTCGACGTCGTTGCAGGCGTCTTCGCCTTCGCCTTCTTCACCTTCGCCTTCGCCTTCTTCGCCTTCGCCTTCGCCTTCACCTTCGCTGGTGGCGGGGGCGCAGGCGACGAAGCAGCCAACGGAAACGACAGAGGCAAAGACGTTGAACACACGCATGGCAGCACCTGTACGCAAGGCAGCGGTGGGCAAGAAGAAGCAGAGCTGCACGGCCGCTGTGAAAAAATGCACCGATGGCTAAGCGTCAGCCCCACCGTTGCTCGGGCGCAGCTTGTGCGCCTCGCGCTCGTGACCGTCGCGCATCGGCAAGACGACGAGAATCAAGTCGACGCGCAGCAGCGCGTAGCCGGCCGCCGACATGTATGGACCGGGCGTGGCGCCGACGACGACCCAGCCTTCGTTGCCGTCGCCTTCGTCGTACGACCAGTACGTGTCGTGCAGCTTGATGGCGCCCTTGGTGAGCTCGCCCTTTTGCCAGGCCTCGAGCACCGTCGTCTCGACGCGGCCGCGGTAGACGCTGACGAGCGAGCCCTTCTGCACCTCGACTTCGCACCATGTGAATCCAGAATTCTCAGACATATCGGGCCTCTACCAGCGTTCGCGCAGGATCGTCAGGAGGGCCGCCTCGTCGAGCGCGACCGGGTTCGTGGGCAGGTCGATGTCGAGCGTCGCCGCCTTTGCCATCGCCGGCAGCGACGCTTCAGTGAGAGCCGGCGTCAGCGTCGACGCTGCAGGCAGCGCGTCGCGCAAGCGGCGCGGCAGGCCAGCGACGTCGTGAATCACGTGATCGAGCAGCGACAGCAACGCGCCAGCATCGTCAGAGGCCGACGCGACGCCGAGCACCGACGCCAACCGCGCCCACGCCGCGCCGGCTTTCGGCGCGTTCACGCGCATCACCGACGTCAAGAACAGTCCGTTGGCCACGCCGTGCGGCACGCCACCGAACGCGCCCGTCACGTGGGCGAGGGCATGGCAGGCGCCGAGCATCGACGTCGTCACGGCTTGTCCGGCGAGGTTGGCAGCGATCAAGCAGTCGCCGCGGGCCTCGACGTCGCCCGGCGTCTCGAGCGCCCGCTCGAGGGCGCGCTCGCTGATGAGCAAGCGCAGCGCTTCGTGGGCGAGCGCGTCGCCCATCGGGTTTCGCATCTTCGAGGCGAGGGCTTCGACGGCGTGGGTGATGGCGTCGACACCGGTGGCGGCCGTGACGTTCCGCGGCAGCCCCAGCGCCAACAAAGGATCGAGCACCGCCAACGCCGGCACCAGCGACTGGTCGGTGTAGATGCGCTTCTTCTGCGCCTGCCGATCTTTCAGCACGCAGAACTGCGTGGCTTCAGAGCCGGTGCCCGCCGTCGTCGGCACGCACACCAGCGGCACCAGCTTCATCTTGATGGTGGCGATGCCTTCGAATTCGGCGACGGGTTTTTCTTTGGCGAGGCCGGCGGCGACGCCTTTGGCGGTGTCGATGACGCTGCCGCCGCCGACGGCAACGAGGGCGTCGACGTTGGCTGCTCTGGCTTTGTTGACGACAGCGTCGACGTGCACGACATCGGCGTCGGGCACGACGTCGTCGTCGACGAAGACGACGCGGTCGCCGAAGGGGGCGAGAATCGCTTGCAACAGGCCGGCAGCGACGACGCCTTTGTCGGTGACGACGCCGATGCGGGCGCACTTTTTCAAGAAGGTCTTGTCAGCGATCGTCGCCGACACGCCGGGACCGAACAGCACGGGGCTCGAGAGCGAATGCGTGAACGGGCGCGCCATCGTCGACGTTCTGTCACGGCGCGCTATCGTGTGTCGATGCACGCTCGCCCGATGCTTCCCGTCGTTTGCTGCGCCCTTCTCGCCTCCGGGCTCGCCGCGACGGCGTCGTCGGCGCACGTGCTGCTCGACGAGCCAGCCCGCCGCTACGACGACATGAAGGGCGCCGTCTGCGGCAAGGGCGGCGGCGACGACGGCCGCACCGGCCACTTCACCCGCTACCAGCCGGGCGACACCATTGACGTCAAGTTTACCGAGACCGTCGACCACGTTGGCTCTTTCCGCTTCGCCTTCGACGACGACGGCGGCGACCGCGACGACTTCGACGGCAACGTCCTCGACGTCATCGACGACCCCTCAAACGAGAGCGGCAAGCAGCGCACGGGCAAGCTCACGCTGCCCGATGTCGAGTGCACCAACTGCACGCTGCAGCTCATCCAGATCATGACGACGGGCACGCCCACCGACGAGAACACGTACTTCCAGTGCGCCGACATCGTCCTCGGCGACGGTGAGAGCGCCGGTGCCGAGGTCGGCGGCTGCGCGCAGGCCGGCACGCCGTCGTCGGCGCTGATGTCGGTGGCGCTCCTCCTGCTGCTGCGCCGCCGTCGTCGCTGAGGCGTTCTTCGCAGACCCGCGCGTCCCGGCGCCGGTGACAGCGCGCTGACGTCGGGGCGGCTATGCTCGTTGCATGTCGCTCATCGCGTTTGTCGCCTCGTTGATCCTCGGCGTCTCGCTCGCGGCCGCCTGCGGTCTGCGGGCGTTCTTGCCGCTGTTCGTCGCCGGCATGGCTGCCCGCCTCGGCTTCGTCGACCTTGGTGAAGCGTTTCAATGGCTGTGCGCGACGCCGTGTTTGCTGGCCCTCGGCGTGGGCGTCGTCGTCGAATTGCTCGCCGACAAGGTGCCGTTCTTGAACCACCTGCTCGACCTGATCGCGACGCCGGTGCGCACCGGCGCCGGCATGCTCGTGGTCGCCGCCACCCTCGTCGACGTGCCCACCTGGATCGTCGCGCTGCTCGCCCTCATCGTCGGCGGCGGCATCGCGCTGACCGTGCACCTGGCCCGCGCGGGCATGCGCGTGACGTCGACGGCGGCGTCGGCGGGCGCGGCGACGCCGGCCGTGTCGCTGCTCGAAGACGTGGTCGCCGCCGTCGTCGCCGTCTGCAGCGTCGTCTTCTGGCTCTTCGCCATCGTCGTCGCCGTCGCCGCCTCGTTCCTCGCCTTCACGACGGCAAAGGCCATCTGGCAACGGTTCCAGTCACGTTGAACAACGACGATGACGGCGACGTCCGCGGCGGCATGAACGACCCTGAGCTGCAGAAGAAATCAAAGAAGCTGTCGTGGCTCTTGCGTCATGGCGCCAACGAGTCCGGCCTCGCGATGGACACCGCTGGCTTCGCCG
>JANNAY010000008.1:0-4031 GCA_031384945.1 Deltaproteobacteria bacterium | reverse complement strand
GCCGGGGCAGCCGTCGTCGTCGTCGTGGCCGTCGACATCTTCGGCGCGGTCGGGGCAGCCGTCGTTCTCATCGTCGACGCCGTCTTTGTCTTTGTCGAGGGTGGGCCAGGTGAAGCTGTAGGCGATGAAGGCGCGCAGCAGCGGCGTGCCGGCGCCACCGGTGATGCCGAGGGCGGCGCCAGCGGTGACGGCGTGGCCAGCGACGATGTTGTAGCGGGCGCTCACGCCGGTCTCGAGCGGCGACGTCGCCTGCGAGAAGGGGATGGCGGGGTCACCGCTGACGCGTCCGTTGACCTCGATGAGCGCCGAGAGCGCGCCGTCGTCGCCCTCGGCCCACATCGGCATGTCGATCGGCAGCGGCAGCTCAGCGCCTGCGCCCCAGGTGACCTCGTTGCCGACCTTGAAGCTGAAGAGCTCTTGCTGCGGGCGAATCAGGTAGCCGAGGTTGCCGACGACGCGAAAGTGCTCGCCGAAGCGCCAACCGCCGATGAGCTTCGGGTGAACGGTGAAGCCGCCGTGTCCCATCAGCTGCGCCGGATCACCGGTCGGCAACGTCACCGTCGTCGACAACGCCGCCGCCGGACCGGACTTCGGATCGAGAATCGCCCAGCGACCGCCCAGGCGCAGATCGCCAAGGGCGACCGGCGAGAGCGCGATGGGCTTGAACGTCTCGTCGACGCCGGCCGCCTGGTAGAGCGCCAGGGGCACGCCCAGCGAGAAGGCAAAGCGATCGAAGATCGACAACGACGCGGCGATGTCGGCGCTCAAGCGGTGCTCGAGCAGCGCGACCTGCGCGTCGGTGCGTCCATCGCGCACCTGCAGCGCGCCGTTCTCGTAGCCGAATGTGACGGCGCCAGCGGGGGCGAGGTGGCCGGCGGCGCCGGTGCCTTCGACGACGACGAAGTCTTCGTTGCCGACGGGCGCGGGCTGAAACCCTGCGACCGCGATGCCCTGCGCCTGCGCCTGCACCGACGAGAGCGACGACAGCAGCACGAGGGCCACGAGCGCTGACGAGACCACGGCGGGCGGCCGGGTGGCGACGTCGTGCCGCGTGCGCGAGCGGCGGCCGAGCCGCGGCAGCGATCGAAACAAGGGCAAGAGCAAGAGCGCCAGCCACAAGACGTTGCCGCCGCCGCCGGCCGAGCAGCCGAGCAAGGCGAGCACGCCGCCGCCGACCACTTCGATGTCTTCGTCGCAGACGCTGCGGGTGCCGTCGTTGCCATCGCCGGTGACGAGGTCGACCTCGCCGTCGAGGTCGTTGTCGATGCCGTCGCAGACTTCGGCTGAGGCGATGAGCTTGCAGTCTTCACCGCAGCGGATGTCGGTCTCGTCGTCGCACTCTTCGCCTTGCTGCACCTTGTTGTCGCCGCACACCTGCAAGCAGGCGTCGCCCACACCGTCGGCGTCGAGGTCGACCTGATCGGTGTTGGCGGTCAGCAAGCAGTTGTCGACCTCGTCGTCGACGTCGTCATCGTCGCTGTCGGCGTCGACGTAGTCAGCGACGCCGTCGTCGTCGGTGTCGCGCGGCAGTGTGAAGAGCTCGTCATCGCCGGCCTCGTCGATGTCGTCGATGCCGTCGGCGTCAGAGTCGTCGTCTTTGGCGTCGAGGGTGCCGTCTTCGTCGGTATCGATGGCGACAGCGTCTTTGGCTTCGACGCCGTCGAGGATGGTGTCGTCGTCGCTGTCGGGGTCTAAGGCGTCGAGGCCGAGGTCGGGCTCGTCGCGGTTCAACAAGCCGTCGCCGTCGCGGTCGTCGTCGCAGACGTCGCCGGTCACGTCGCCGTCGACGTTGCCCTGGTCGCCGTTCTCGACGGTGCGGCAGTTGTCGTCGCCGTCGTCGATGTCGTCGTCGTCAGAGTCTTCGTCGAGGGCGTCGACCGTGCCGTCGGCGTCGCTGTCGACGCGCGGCGTGGCGAGCTGCGCGTCGCCCGCTTCGTCTCTGTCGAGGATGCCGTCTTCGTCGCTGTCGTCGTCGAGGGCGTCGATGGTGCCGTCGCCGTCGGTGTCGACAGGGTTGAGCAGGTCGGGGCCGAGCTCTTCGAGGTCGGCGATGGTGTCGCCATCGCTGTCGACCGCGCCGTCGTCGAGGCCGATCGTCGCCTCGACGGTGTCGGGCACGCTGTCGACGTCGTCGTCGATGAAGACGGCGGCGACAGTGATGGAACGGCGGTCGCTCAACAGCGAGTCGTCGACGATCGCGTCGAAGGTGTAGACGCGCGGCGCGGCGAGCGGGCCCGCTTCGTCGAACGTGGGCGTCCAGGTGACGGTGGCGGTGCCGCGGTCGAACACCGCGGTCGCCGGCAACGTGCTGTTTTCAATCGAGAATTCTTGCTCGGGTCCGTCAAGATCGTCGGCGTTCAGTTGGATGACGAGCCGCGTGCCTTCGCGGGCGTTGACCAGCGCGGTTGGCGTCGGCGACGAGAGCTCGGGTCCGTCGTTCACCGGCAAGACCGAGAAGCGCAGCGCGCCTTCGGTCGCTGAGAACGCTGACGTGCCACCGCGCGTCGTCGTGTCGACGATCGAGCTGGGCTGGCTGCCGTCGCTGCCGTCCCAGGCGACGAAGGTGAGGCTGACGACGGGGTTCTCGTTGGCCGGGGGCACGAGGCGCACGCGCGTGGTGTCGTCGGCGAGAATCAAGCGGGCCGCGTCGGCGCTGACGACGCCGATGTCTTCAAAGGCGATGCCGTCAAAGGCGACCTGAAAGAATCCACTTGGCACGTCGTCGAGGGCGACCACGGCGATGCCCAGCGTATCGAGGGCGTCTCTGTCGTCGACGAAGTCGAGCACGTCGCGCAAGCGCGCGCCGGCGCTGTCGAAGACGTCTTCGTCGACGCGCACGTCGCCGGGACCGCCGTTGACGACGGGGGCGTCGTTGATGTTGCTGACGGTGATCGTCGCCGTACCGGCGGTGGCGTTGACGCCGTCGCTGACGCTGTAGGTAAACACGGCGGCGCCAGCGAAGTCGGCGGCGGGCGCGAAGGCGAAGCTGCCGTCGGCGGCGAGGGCGACGCTGCCGGCGGCGGCAGCGACGTTGTCGACGAGGACGACGCTGAGGGCGTCGCCGTCGCCATCGCTGTCGTTGCCGAGCACGCCGGTGGCAGCGTCGACGTCGAGGGCGGCGTCTTCTTCGGTGGCGTAGACGTCGGCTGTGGCGGCGGGGCTGTCGTCGTCGTTGCGGATGGTGGCGGTGCCAGAGCCGTCGATGACGGTAGCGCCCGAGACGCCGGCCTGGGCGTCGAGCTTGAACGTCTCGTTGGCCTCGTCGACGCGGTCGGCGGTGATGGCGACGTCGACGAACAGCTCGGTGACGCCGGGTGTGAAGGTCAGCGTCGTGGTGTTGAGCCCGGTGAAGTCACTGGCGTCGGCCGTGGCGGTGCTGGTCTTGACGGGCAGGGTGACGTTGCGCCCTGAGGGGGCCGAGAGCGAGACGCGAAAAGTGGCGTTGACGCTGCCGGTGTCGCCTTCGTCGATGGCGGCCGCGTCGCCGATGGTCAAGGTTGGCGCGCTGTCGTCGTCGTTGAGGGTGCCGAGGCCGTCGGCGTCGAGCAGCCCGGCGTTGCTGGGTGCTGACAGCTGCACGATGAAGGTCTCATCGAGCTCATCGAGCGCGTCGTCGAGCAGCGGCACGCGCACCGTGGTCGTCAGCTGGTTGGGGGCGATGCTCAGGGTGCCTGACGTCGCCGTGAAGTCGGCGCCGGCGGTGGCGGTGGCCGCGCTGCCGCCGCTGAGCGTCGTGAAGCTGGCGCTGACGGGCTGTCCTGAGCGGGCCGACAGTGTGACGGTGAAGACGGCTTCGGCGTTGTCTTCGTCGACGGTGGCGTTGCCGATCGACAGCGTCGGCGGGTCGTCGTCGTCGACGATGGTGCCGGTGGCGCTGCCGTCGCCGATGGTGCCGTTGGTGGCGCCGCTCAGGTTGACGGTGAAGCTCTCGTCGGGCTCATCGATCGTGTCGCTCAAGATCAAGATCTGCGCAGTCGCCTGCGAGGCCAGCGCGGCGACGCTGGCGTTGACGCCGGCGGGAAACACGTCGA
>JANNAY010001638.1:0-2327 GCA_031384945.1 Deltaproteobacteria bacterium | reverse complement strand
CCCATCGAGCGCGTCGGCGAGATGGTGCGAGACGACCTCCTCGCGCATGCTCAGGCCGTCGATGAACAGCAAGCAGAAGTATTCGCCGGGGTCGAACGATTCACGATCGACGTCAAGTTGCTCAAAGAGCGCTTGAACGCTGCGCTCTGCTCCGGCTGCGTCGAAGACGGCGACATCGCTGACGGTGACCGTGGCGAAGCGAGCTGCAGTGCCGCTGATGCCGGCCACAACCAAAGAGCCCCGCCGCGCCTCGCCGTCGATGATCTCGCCTGTTGTCGAACAGCCGGCGATCAACGCCAACGGGAAGCGTTCTCGCAGCGCGATGGCCACGCCAGCCGCGTCTTGTGCCGTCGACGCGAACGCCAAAACAAGCGTGGGGTCGGCGGTGAATCCCTGCGTCGCGCCGTGCACGGCGGTGGCGGGGTCGGTCGCGGCGGAGCTGCCGGTGTCTACGTGCAGGGGCTTCATGCGGACCTTTCGGGATCGAGAACAGGGACGCGTGCGTCGACGGGCAAGAGTGAGCGGATCTTTGCCGCCAGCGTCATGTTCAGGCGCGCCCCAGCTGCCAACAGCAGCGTGCCGCCCGACGTCTTGATGTCATCGACGATGACCATGCCTTCGGTCAGCGCGCCCGGCGTCACCAGCTGCGGCGCACGGCGGGCGACGTCGACGGAGATGTTGAACGAGATGCCGTCGTCGAGCAGCAGGCGAACGCGCCAGTGGTCGGCTTCGCCGTCCAGGCGCTCGATGCGTCTTGGCAGGCCCATCGTCAGTGGGGCGCCATCGGGCGAGCACAAGCGCTTCAAGGCGCCGGCAGAGAGGTTGGCGGCTTCGCAGGCGAGGTCGTTGGTGACGGCGTCGTCGGCGTCTTCTACGCCGAGCATCCGCAGGGCGAGCAGGGCAAGATCCGCGCGACGCCAGGCGATGTAGAGAGAGACTTCGAGCGAGAGCGTGATCAAGTGCAGAGGCAGGCGCACAATGACGTCGCCTTCGCCGGCGTTGCCTGCATCTGCGGCCGCCGTCGTTGCCAGCGAGGCGCCGAAGAAGGCCGAGAGGTCGGTCGCGAGCGCCTGTGCCAGATGCTCGAAGCCCGGCAAGGTGGGCCGCGGCTGCGGCGTCGCTGCGGCCCGTCTGTGACACGCGAGCTCGATGCGCGCTTCAAGCTCGTCTGGGTGAATTGGCGTGCGCACGGCATCGGCGACGCCAGCGGCGAACACCGAACGCAGCTCGCTGAGGGGCGTGCGGTCGAGCAGAGCGATGATGGGCACGCCCTCGCTGCCTGCTGCGAGGATGCGAAAGGGAGTCAACGGCTCAGCGCCCAACAAGCTCCAATCCAAGAGAACCGCGTCGACGCCGGCGATGGCGCCGCCGAGGCCTTCGGCGACGAGCGACACGACCTCGTAGGAGCGATCCAGCGCGCGACGAACGGCGTCGCGCGTGTGGCCCAGCGGGAGCACGACGGCGACGCGGCGACGGGGTCGCGGTTTTGTCGCCTCAGGCCGCAGCAGGGGTGAGGTGGCGAGCGCGGTCGTCATTGAACCATCGCTGCGCCGCGGCGGGCGAGGTGCGCCGAGATGCGCATCAAGAGATCTGGTTTCACTGGTTTGGTCAGCCAGCCAACCGCGCCAAGGCGCTCCGCCCGAGCGACCAGCTCAGGCTGTGCTTCGGTCGTCAGCATGAAGACCGCGATGCCGCTGCCGAGAGCGCGCAGGCAATCCAGAAATTCCAGCCCTCCCATGCGCGGCATGCTCACGTCGCAGACGACGAGACAGACGTCGGGGTGCTCGCGCAGGCGGCTGAAGGCCTCGAGCCCGTCGGCGGCCTCAACGGTCTCGAAGCCGCCAGCGCCCAAGAGCTGTTTCACCTGACGGCGCATCACCAGCGAGTCATCGACGACGAGGATCTTGGCGGTCATGTCTTGAACAACGGAAATTCGGGCATCAGCTTGAGCGATCCTGACGTCGACCCCGCGGAAAAAAGAGCAGCCGCCTCAACCGCAAAGGAGCGGTCGGGCGGCTGCCCCCAAACGGCGCATCTGAGGGGGGATGATGCGCCGGCTGTGGGTTGGTTCAGGTGCCGGTGAGCTTCTTGATCGTCGCCAGGAGCAAATCGGGGCGGCAAGGCTTCACAAGCCACGCCCTGGCGCCCAGCGAGCGCGCACGCTGCATCAGCGTCGCTTGCCCTTCGGTCGTGAGCATGACGAACGGGATCGTCTTCACGATGTCTGCGGCCTGCTCCAGCAGCTCGATGCCGTCCATGTTGGGCATGTTCACATCGCAGATGACGGCGTCGATGCCGCCAGCGCGCAGCGCGGAGAGGGCGGCTAC
>JANNAY010001632.1:0-7245 GCA_031384945.1 Deltaproteobacteria bacterium | reverse complement strand
CGCTCAACGTCTGCAAGAGGTCGCGCTGAAATTGATTGCGGGGAAAGTGCGTGGCGATGGTGAGCCCTGAGCCCGTGACCTCTCGCCAGGTGTTGTCGACGATGTTCATGGCGACGAGGTAGGCAAAGGCGTCGTCGGGGTTGGCGATGTCTTCGGCGTCGTTTTGCAACAGGCCGCGCACGGCGAGGGCGTCGACGCCGCGCTTCAGCGATTGCTCGAGCTGCATGACGCTGACGCGGCGTCCTTTGACGCTGGCGAAGTGGGCGTCGACGTCGGCGGGGTCTTCGTCGGGGATCTGCTTGGCGAACGATCCGCACGACGCGTCGGCGCCCCACGGCGAGAACGAGGTGCCGTCGTCGGTGGGCTTCTCTTCGCCTTCGCCTTCGCCTTCCGCGACTTCGCCTTCGGGGCAGAAGGCTGTGCCGTCGGGTCCGCACAAGGGCTGCGAAAAGAAGTCGCCGCAGACGGGAAACCACGTCGGATCGGCGCAGGCGGTGGCGCCGCCGTCGCAGAAAGTGACGTCGATGTCTTGTCCGCTGGGGTCGACGCAGAACGGCGTGTTGTTGCAGGTGGGACGTCCGCCGCCCGCGCCGTCGTCGGCGCAGAAGGGCTCGTCGAGCGGCGACAAACAGAAGGGAGGAAAGCCGCCGCAATCGATGAGCGTGCCGTCGGGTGGCGCGCCGGTGCAGAAGGCGTCGCTCAGCTGCATCGCCCCTTGATCGAAGCAGAAGGCGAGGGTGCCGTCGAAGTCTTCGAAGCCGCCGAAGTCGCCGCCGCCGACGAATTGGTCGACGCGAAAGACGGCGCGGGGGACGCGGGGGTCGTCGACGCTGCCGCCGCCGAAGACGCTCTCTTCGAACTTGCCGCGCAGCGGCCAGTGCCGGTCGAGGGCCGGGTCGTCGTCGTCGGTGACGGCGAACGTCGTCGTGTGACACGCGAGGCACACGGGATCGCGGTTCAGGTACGCCGCCTCGAAGGTGTGTCCGACCTCGTCGCGAAAGGCGAGCTCTTGCGAGACCGGGTCGACGTTGCCGCAGGCGTTCAAGCGCGTGAGCAGCGCGTAGAGGTGGGCGCGGTAGACGGGGCTGACATCGTCGACGACGAGGCTCTGGCGCAGCAGGTCGCGAAAGTTGAAGGCTTCGCCGCCGCTCGATCGGTACTGATCGTCGATGGCGGTGTTGTCGAGAGCGAACAGCGCCAAATCACCCCTTTGCGACGCGTCGTCGTCGGGCAGCAGCGGCGCGCCGTAGCACTGGTCCATCGACTGCACGCCGGTGCGCGGCACATAGAGGTCGTCGAGCAAGAGCTCGCTCCACCGGTCGATGAAGCCCGGTTGCTCCATCAGCTGCAGGGCCCAGCGTCGACGTCCTTCACCGGGGTGCTGCGCTTCGAGGGTGGCGATGGTGCGCGCGCCGAGGTTCACTTCGGCGCGCGAGAGCGGACGGCGTCCGAGCAGCGACAGCGTGGTTTGTTCGACGAAGCTGTCGTCGCCGGCGTCGCATTCGGGGGCGCCGGTGACATCAGCGCTGCGGTCGAGCGGGAAGCAGGAGGTGGCGGCGAACACGACGGCGCAGACGAGCAGGGCGATCGATCCCCGTGGCGTCGTCGCGCGCGACCTCTCCCCCCGGCCCCCTCCCCACGGGCGCTCGCAAAGCCTCGCTGTGGGGAGGGGGAGTTCTGCATTTTTCTTCAGCGAGATCGGTGCATCAACAATGTTGCTGGTCGCTGCGTCTTGCGGATTCGGCCGCCGTCGCGCGCTGCAAAAATGCCGATTTCTGGCGTGATGCAAAATACCCAAGACTCCCCCTCCCCACAGCGAGGCTTTGCGAGCGCCCGTGGGGAGGGGGCCGGGGGGAGAGGTCGGCGACGACGCTGCCGCGGGGTTCATGCTTTTCACAGCGACACCCCCAGGACGTTTTGGAGGACCGCGGCGGCGCCATCTTCTTCGGTGGTGGGGTTGGCGTGGTCGGCAACGACGAAGCTGTCGTTGTCGTAGGGCCAGATGCCGAGGGCCAGGAGCGCAGCCATGCGGTTCTCGGCCGGCGTCGCGTACGTCGTCGCCTGCGCGGTCTCGTCGATGGCGCCGAGGATCGTGCGGCCCGGCACGGGGCCACCGAGGATGCCGGTGACGTAGCCGTCGGGGTGGTGGTTTCGCCCGAACGTCCCCTCTTGCAACGCCGGTGTGCGCCCGAATTCCGTATTGAGAAGGATCAGGGTCTTGCTGAGATCGATCTTGGCTGGGTCGTTCTCGCCGGGACGGTTTACAACTGCTGAAAGGCTCTTCATCAGGTTGGTGAAGTTGCGCACCGTGGTGACGGCGTTCTCGGTGTGGGTGTCGTAGCCGCCGCCGCCAGAGGCAACCGTCAAGCCGCTGTCGACGACGCAGACGTAGCGGGCGCGCTCTTCGGCGCTGCACAGCAAATGAGCCGCCATTTTGAGGCTTTGCGCTGGCAGATTCTGCACCGGACCCGACCCACACAGATCATTGAGGATCGGGGCAAAGAGGTCTTCGGTGAGTGTATCGCGGACGGCGTCGACGTCGCGCAGCGAGCGGGCCGCTTGCGCGAGCTCGGTGAAGCGCGGGCTGCGCAGGGGCTCGCCAGCGCCGCGAAACTTCAGCCGCTGCCGGTAGCGCTCGACGTAGAGCTCGACGAGGTTGTCGTGCAGCTCGCGCTGTCCGGTCACGCCCTCGCGCACGAGCAGCTGCTCGAGCCGCGCGGCGTTGTCGACGTTGATGCGCAGCGGACGCGCCGATCCTGGGTGCGTTCCCGTCGCCACGAACGCCGCGGTGTTGTCGCTGGGGATCGCCGCGGCCGACGCCAACACGTAGCTGTAGGGCGTGCGCCGCGGTCCTTGCGTCTCTTGAAAGTAGCGCTGCAGGTGCGCGCCCAACGACGCCATCGACGGCTGGCCGACCTTCTTGCCCGTGAGCGCGAACGGCACCGCGGCTTCGTGCGGCAACAAATCATGACGCTGCACGACGAGCCGCAAGCGATCGACGAGGTCGGCCCGCTCGCGCAACGCGAACGCGAACGGCCCCGTCATCACGTCGTTGCCGAGCTCGTCGTTGGCGAAGAACGCCGGCGTCGTGTCGGTGGCGCCGTCTCCGACAGACAGACCGCAAGAGGTGAGCGCGAATTCGTTGCTGTCGGGGCTGTCGGCGCCGACGACGTCGGCGTTGTACTGGTACCAAAACGTGTTCGAATCTTTGCCGTAGTTGTCGACGTAATACAGGGTCTCCCACGGCAACAAACCGCCGTAGAGGTAGATCTCGAGCACGCTCTCGACGCGCTGGCGCTCGGGCAACAACAACGACCGCGCCCGCTGGGGAAACGTGCCGAACGACGCCGCGTGCGCCTTTGACGGCAGCCACAACGCCGCCGACGCCGCTGCCGCACCCGCGAGAAAATTTCGCCGCTTCATCTCACGCTCCGAAGGCTCGCAGCACGCTGCGCCGGCGCACGACGACGACGGCGCAGCACGAACAGCAGCGGCACCAACGACGCCGCAGAAGAAGCGCCGAAGCAGCCGCCGCCGCTCAAGGTGACGTCGCTGGATCCGACGCCGGCGTCGACGGCGACGACGACGCTGTCGCTGCAGGCTTCGTGGCCGCTGCGGTCTTTCGCGCAAACCATGACGCTGCGGTCGCCGGCGCGCAGCGGCACCTGCCACTGCTGTTCGCCCACCCACGTCATCGGCACGCGCCGCAGCGCGACGCCTTCGACAGCGGCGCTGACGACGACGTCACCGGCGCGCACGGGGCTCAGGTGATCGTGGGCGCGCACCACAACGCGGTTGTGAATCACGTCGACGCGGGGGACGCCGACGAAGGGTGCGGCGTCGTCGGCGCTGATGTCGTCGCCGAGGTAGACGGCTTCGTCGAAGGCTTGTTCGCCTTGCACCATGACGAGGTCGAGCTTGCCGTCGCCGTCGAGGTCGCCGAGGGCGATGCCGAGTGAGCCGGGGGTGTCGTTGCTGTCGGTGGCGACGATGGATTCGACGAATCCGCCGCCGTCGTTGATGAGCACGCGGTCGTCGCCGCTCAGAGAGGCGATGAGCACGTCTTCGTCGCCGTCGCCGTCGGCATCGACGACGAGGGCGGCGTTGTCGTCGTCGTTGCTGTTGACGCCGCTGGCGAACGCGTCGCCTTCAACGAAGACGCCGCCGTCGTTGACCAAGACGCGCTCGCCGAGGTCGACGCCGTCATTGATGGTGAACAAGTCGAGGTCGCCATCGCCGTCGAAGTCGGCGGCTTCGAACTCGTAGTTGTTGCCGGCGCCGGGCAAGAAGGCGCTCTGGTCGAGAAAGACCCCGTCGCCGTCGTTCTGCAGCAACAGCCCGCCGTCAGCGCAGACCTTGCACGAGACGACGAGGTCGAGGTCGAGGTCGTCGTCGACGTCGACGGCCTCGAGGTCCCACGAGAACCCGGTGCGGGCGCCGGGCAAGCGGGCGTCGGTGTCGTCGACGAAGGCGCCGTTGCCGTCGTTCATCCACAGCCGCGGCCGGCCGCGCACGACGAAGGGGTCGCCAAAGCCCCAGTCGGCGACGACGAGGTCGAGGTCGGCGTCGCCGTCGACGTCGGCGAATTCGGCGTCGCCGAGCGAGCGCGATTCTTCAGGCAACGTGTCGCTGCGTTTGAGCGTTCCGCCGCCGTCGTTTTTGATCAGGACACTCTGGCTCTGGAACGTGCCACCGAAGAAGGCGTCGCTGTCGCCGTCACCGTCGACGTCGGCGCATTTGACGACGCGCCACCAGCCCTCTTCGATGGGCAGCTCGGCGCTCTTGTCTTCGAAGTGGTCGCCGTCGTTGCGCCAGAAGTACGGGCGCTCGGGCAGGTCGGCGACGTTGTAGGCGGCGCCGTTGGCGACGAGGGCGTCGAGGTCGCCGTCGCCGTCGAGGTCGCACAGCTCGACCTTGTTCGACCAGCCTGCGGTGGGCGAAGCGCCCAGCCAATCGGCGGTGGCGTCGCGGAAGGGCGCGGCCTGCGTCGCGCCAGCGATCGCGAGTGTCAGAAAGGCGGACAGTCCAAAGCGCACGATCTCGTCGTACAGCACGCGGCAGGCCAGCGCCGTGGCGCCGCCCATCCGCCCATCGTCGAGGTCAGGCAGGGCGCCGCGCGCGCCGCTGCGCCGCTTCGAGCACGTCGGCGATGGCGGACGCCTCGACGGGTTTGGTCAGGTGCGCATCGAAGCCGACGGCCGTCGTTCGTCGCCGGTCGGCGTCGCTGCCCCAACCCGTCAACGCGGCGATGAACGCGTCGGGCAAGACCGGCCGCAGGCGCGTCGCCACCTCGAAGCCGTCGAGCCCAGGCAGACCGATGTCGAGAAACAACACATCGGGACGAAATGCGAGGGCAGCATCGACGCCGTCTGGCCCGCTGGTGGCGATGCGCGTCTGGTGTCCGCGGCGCTGCAACAAGAGCGCGAGGCTCTCGGCAGCGTCGACGTTGTCGTCGACGACCAGGACGCGCAGCGAGCCCGACGTAGGCGCTGCCGCCGCCAACGACGACGACGCTGGCGCCTCGACGCCGTCGATCAGCGGCAGGCGCACGATGAAGGTGCTGCCGCGCTGCAGACCGGCGCTGCGCGCTTCGACGCTGCCGCCATGCAGCTCGACCAGCTGCTGCACGAGCGAGAGGCCGATGCCGAGGCCGCCTTGCGACCGCTCGAGCTGACGGTTGACCTGGGTGAAGCTGAAACACTGCGACCAACATCTCGGGCGGAATCCCCGCGCCATCGTCACTGACGGTGATGACGCACTCGCCACTTTGCTGCTCGACATCGACGTCGATTTTGCCAGAAACATGAGTATATTTCACAGCATTTGAAAGCAGATTTCCAACCACCTGTGTCAGCCGCGTCTCATCGCCGTGCACGTACAGCAGACGCTCGGGCATGCGCACCATCAGGTGCTGCGATTTCTTGCGGCTGGCGCCGCCGACGGCTTCGACGGCAGCGCGCACGGCGCTCTGCACCGCCACAGGCCGTTGCTGCAACACCATTTTACCGTTCGAGATGCGCGATATGTCGAGCAGGTCATCGATCAGGCGCACCATGTGCGACAGCTGACGCTCCATCATCGGCAGAATTGTTGTTGGGTCGATGTCTTTCTCGGTGCGCAATAGATAGAGACCATTGCTGATGGGCGCGAGTGGATTTCGCAGCTCATGGGCAAGGGTGGCGAGAAACTCGTCTTTGCGCCGGTTCATGGTGCGCAGATCGTGCTCGATGGTCTTCAGACGACTGATGTCGCGAAAGGCCATGACGGCGCCGATCACGTCGCCGGCGGCGTCTCGGATGGGTCCGGCGCTGCAAGCGAGCGGCACCACCGGATCGCGCAGCACCAACCACTCTTCGTTGGTGACGATGTCGCCGTCGCGCACAGCTCGGACGAGGGGCAGGGACAGCGCCGCCTGATCGTCGGGCCTGACGACGGCGCTGAGGCCGGCAGCGCCGCCGAGCAAGGCCTCGCCGAAGCGGCTCATCAAGCGCAGGTCGCCGTCGGCGTCGACGACGGCGATGCCGTCGGGCACGTGCTCGAGGATGCCGCCCAGGATGCGGCGCGCCTCTTCGGCCTCGGCGGCTTGGTGCAGGGCCTCGCGCTCGGCGGTGCGCCGCTCGGTGACGTCAGTGGTGATGACGAGCACCGCATGGGCCTCACCGCGCTCGTCGATCTCGGGGACGAGGCGGGCGTAAAACTCACGGTGGCCCTGTGGACCGTCGAACTCGAACTCGATGGTGCGCTGCTGTCGCGTGGCGAACACGGCCAGCGTCTCACGCTCCCATTGCTCGAGCAGGTGGGGCGGCATGCCGAGCTCGCGGTTGGTCTTGCCGACGATCTGCGCCGGCTTCGTGCCGGTGACGCGCTCGATGGCGGCGCTGACAAAGAGGTGGCGCAGTCCGCGGTCGAAGCGCGTCAAGATGTCAGGGCTGTTGTCGGCCAGCATCTGCAGGTCACGCTGGTGGGCGGCGACAGCGTCGTTCGCCTGCCGCAGCGCGGTGATGTCAATGAAGGTGGCCACGCCGCCGCGCACCTCGCCCTTGGCGTCGAACAGCGGGCTCGCGCTGCCGTAGAGATGCACCACGCGACCGTCTACGAACAAGAACGAGAGGTCAGCGTTGTCGATCGTCTGGCCGGTGCGGGTGGCCACCTGCAGCGGCAGCTCGTCTGGGTCGACCGGGCGACCGTCGCGCATCTCGCGAAAGGGCCGCCCCTGCGCCGTGTCGGAGCTGGCCGAGGCGTTGG
>JANNAY010001626.1:0-2947 GCA_031384945.1 Deltaproteobacteria bacterium | reverse complement strand
CAGACGGCAGCGGCGGGGCCGTCGTCGGCGCCCTCGGCGTCTTTGGCTTTCTTCTTCGCGTTGTTCTTTTCGTCCCACAGACCGCTGCTCTCGTCGGCCTGGGGCGAGAAGTCTTTGCGGAGCGAGTCGAGGGCGTCGGCGTCGACGTTGTTGGTCTGCCGCGCCGCCGTCTGCTTGCGCAGCGCGTTCATGGCGTCGAGGTCGAGCACCTTCGTCGGTCCACGCTGGTCTTCTGGGTTCTCACCGCCGCCCAGCATGTCGACGCCGGGGCGGCCTTCGTCGAACATGTTGTTGAAGGCGCCAGCGAGCTGGTCGTCGAGGGCGTCGCCGATCGACGACTCGCCTTTGACCGCCGGCATCTTCGCAGCGGCGACAGCCGAGACCGGGGCAGGCGGCGGCGGCGGCGGCGGCGCCAACGCTTCGGGGATGACCGCGGGCGACACGACGGTGCGCTCGGGGGCCTCGGAAGAAGCCGCGATCGGGGCGGGTGCAACGATGGGCGCGTCGAGGCCGAGGTCGACCTTGCCGAGCTCGGTCTTGTCAGCTTCCCACGACGGCGCAGGCGCTTCGCTGCTGGCGCCGTCGTCGTCGCCGAGCAGGGTGTCTTGGTTCTTGTTGGCCATCATCGACACGGGCGCCGGCCGGGCCGGGCCTGTGGTCTCGGGGTCATCGCCAGCGGCGTGGCCCGGCTTCGGCGACGTCGCCTCGAGGTTCGGCGGCGCGTCGGTCGGCGAGACCTTCGAGCGCTCGGCCTGCTCGACGCGCGGCTTCTCTTTCGCCGCCATCGCAGGCGCTACCACCGCGGCCTCGACGGGCGCACCCTCGGGCCGCACGATGATGACGTGGCTGCAGCGCTTGCACTTGACCTTGACGCCGCGCTTGCCGACTTTCTCGTCGGCAATCATGTACTGCGCGTGGCAGCTCTCGCACTCGAACTTCATGCGCGGCTCCGACGTCGTGGCCATCGGCTTCCAAAGCGGAAACGAACGCCACGACTCATCTTTCCCAAACGTGCCTCTGCCGTCGGGGATCTGGGTCGAAACTAGCGGCGTGAACCACGATGGGTCAACGATCGTTCCGCCCCGTTCGGGCGGGGCTTTGCCGTCGTCACCGCCTACCAGGGCATCTCGCCCCTGCGGGCGTCATCTTCGGCCGGCGGGGGCAGCAGGAAGGTGGCTGACGTCGGTGTCGCACCCGGCGCCAGCGGTGCGGCGACGGCGGAGGCGACCGCGAGGAACATGCGCGAAGTGTGCGCCTTCGCCGACGACGCCGGCGTGCTGTCACCCGGCGAGACATCACCCACGCGGATGAATTCACGCGCTTCGGTTCAGGCTTCTTTGGCGAGCCACTGGCCGGTCACCGAGGTCGGATGTTTCAGCAGGTCGGCGGGCGGGCCGGCGAAGACGACGTTGCCGCCGTCGTGGCCTGCGCCCGGTCCCATGTCGATGACGTAGTCGGCGCGGCGGATCACGCGGGGGTGGTGCTCGATGACGATGAGCGACGTGCCGTTGTCGACGAGGCGATCGACCATGGTCACCAGACGGTCGATGTCTTTCAGGTGCAGCCCGGTGGTGGGCTCGTCGAGGATCGCGATGGCGGCGGGCTCGACGAGGCGGCGGGCGAGCTTCATGCGTTGGCGCTCGCCGCCCGAGAGGGTGTTGAGGGGTTGTCCGAGGCGCACGTAGCCGAGGCCGACATCGACGAGGGCCTGCAACACAGGGTGGATCGAGGGCTCGACGAAGAAGGCGGCGGCGTCGGCGACGGAGAAGTCGAAGACGTCGCCGATGCTGCGGCCGCGGACTTTGTGTCGAAGCACGGCGTCGGTGAAGCGGCGTCCACCGCAGGCCTCGCAGGGCACGGCGACAGGGTCGAGGTGGGCGATGTCGACGTAGACGACGCCGAGGCCTTTGCAGTCGGGGCAGGCGCCTTTGCTGTTGGCCGAGAACAGCGAGTCAGAGACCTTGTTGGTGGTGGCGAAGAGCTTTCGGACGTCGTCGAGGATGCCCGTCCAGGTGGCGAGGTTCGAGCGCGACGATCCGCGGGCCAGCGACTGGTCGATGACGACGACGTCGGGGTAGCGCTGCGGCAGCGTGGTGCGAATCAGCGAGCTCTTGCCCGAGCCAGCGACGCCGGTGACGACGACGAAGACGCCTTTGGGGATCTTGACGCTGAGGTTCTTCAGGTTGTGCAGCGTGACGTTCTTGAGCTCGAGCCAACCCTTGGGCTTGCGCACGTCGGTCTTCGTCGTCGTCGGCGCCGACAACATCTTGCCGGTGATCGAGTCTGACTTTTTCAGTCCGGCGACAGAGCCTTCGTAGACGACGTTGCCGCCGGCGGATCCGGCGCCGGGGCCGATGTCGACGACGTGGTCGGCGATGGCGATGACCGATGGCTTGTGCTCGACGACGAGCACGGTGTTGCCCTTGTCGCGCAGCTGCACGAGCAGCGTGTTGAGGCGGTGCAGGTCGGCGGGGTGCAGCCCGATCGAGGGCTCGTCGAAGATGTAGGTGAGGTCGGTCAGCGACGAGCCGAGGGCGCGCACCATCTTGATGCGCTGCGACTCGCCGCCCGACAGCGTGCTGCTCTCGCGGTCGAGGGCGATGTAGCCGAGGCCGATGTCGACGATGCTGCGCAGGCGTCGTTCGAGGGCTTCGCGCACGGGGGCTGTGCCCTTGTCGGCGAAGGCCTTGCTCTGCAGCAGTGCCGTCAGGTCTTTGACGGGCAGGGCGGTCGCGTCGGCGATGTTCTTGCCATCGACCTTGCAGGCGAGGGCAGCGGCGTTGAGGCGGGCGCCGTCGCAGTCTTTGCAGGCCTCGCGCGTGAGGATGGGCTCGAGCGCCGCTCTCAGGTTGGCCTGCAGATCATCGAGGGATTTACCGAGGTACAAACGGCGCAGCTTGGGGATCAATCCTTCATAAGTGGAGTTCATGGTCTTGCTGCCGACCTT
>JANNAY010001605.1:0-2340 GCA_031384945.1 Deltaproteobacteria bacterium | reverse complement strand
GAGACGGCGACGTGGTCGTGTGAGAGGTAGCGCTGCAACGTCAGCTTCTTGCCGACCGACGCGTGCCGCGGGTCGTAGAGGCAGACGAAGCCGCCCGTGAACAATCTCTCGCGCCGCACGCCGGCGGGCAGGTCGTCGGCGACGGTGACGGCGACGTCGACACCGCCGTCGGCAATCAGGGCGCCGATGTTTCTGAACTGCACCGGCAGCACGATCAGCGTGATGCCCGGCGCCTCTTTGCGCAGCGCCCGCAACAGCGGCGGCAAGAGCCAGATGACGGCGCTGTCGGCGAGCCCGACACGAAACGTGCGGGTGCTGGTCTTGGCATCGAAGCGCGGCGGCGCGGCCAGCGCGGCGTCGACCAGCCCTTCAAGGTGGGGGCGCGCCGACGCCAACAAGCGGCGGCCCCGGTCGGTGAGTGCCAGGCCCCTGCCCTGTCGCACAAAGAGCTTTGCCCCCACCGACGTCGACAGCCGCTTCAACGCGGCCGAGATCGCCGGCTGCGTGAGGTAGAGGCGCGCGGCGGCCGCGGTAACGGATGCTTCGTCAGCGACGACGACGAAGACGCGGAGCAGGTTGAGGTCGAGGTCGCGTCCATAATTCTGCTTCATGAGTTCCATGCATCCTATTCGTTGGATGAATGGACGGCGAGCGCGCATGTTGGTTCATCAGGAGGACACGAATGACCACCAACAACACGCAGACGACAACGACGACGCAGCTGGGCAAGGCGGGGCCGCGGGTCTCGCGCATCGGGCTCGGCGCCATGGCGCTCTCAGGCATGTACGGACCGGCCGACGACGAAGAAGGCGTCGCCGTCGTCAAAGCCGCCCTCGACGCCGGCATCAACTTCGTCGACACCGGCGACTTCTACGGCAGCGGCCACAACGAGATGTTGATCGCACGCGCCATCAAAGGCCGTCGTGACGACGTCATCTTGTCGGTGAAGTTCGGCGCCCTGCGCGATCCATCGGGGGACTTCATTGGCTACGACAACCGGCCCGTCGCCGTGAAGAGCGCCTGCGCCTACTCGTTGAAGCGCCTCGGCGTCGACGTCATCGACATCTACCGTCCGTCGCGCCTCGATCCCAACGTGCCCATCGAAGACACCATCGGCGCCATCGTCGACCTGCAGAAGGCGGGGTACGTCAGGCACATCGGCCTCTCTGAGGTCGGCGTCGACACCATTCGCCGCGCCACGAAGGTCGCGCCCATCGTCGACCTGCAGATCGAGTACGCCCTCGCCACCCGCGATACCGAGAAAGCGATCTTTCCCGCGCTGAAAGAGCTCGGACTGTCGGCGACGTTGTACGGCGTCTTTGGCCGCGGCCTGCTCACCGGCAAGAAGCCCGCGGGCAAAGCCGATTTTCGCGCCCACCTGCCGCGCTTCGCCGACGGCAAGAACGACGACGTCGCCGCCCGCGTCGCCTCGTTCGCCGCCGACCTCAAGCTCACCCCCGCCCAGCTCTTGATCGCCTGGGCGTTGGCCAAAGAGCCGGGCTTCGTGCCGCTCGTCGGTGCCCGCACGCGCGAGCAGCTCGCCGACGCGTTGGGCGCGCTGCGCAGGCCGCTCGCGCCCGCCGAGCTGACGGCGCTCGAGCAGCTCGTGCCCGCCGACGCCGTCAGCGGTACCCGCTACGGCGCGCTGCAGATGCAAATGCTCGACAGCGAGAAGGCCTGAGCGAGCCAAAGGCGATAGGGCTGGACAAGATGCACAGCCCGGGTTGGGTGATTGCTCAACCCGGGTTGGCGATCACAAATTGATCTCGGGGTCGAAGCGCGGGACGACGAGAATGTCGCCTTCGCCGGCTTCGACGGCGCGGGCGACGCTGTCTTTGACGTTGTCAGAGTCGACGCCGGCGAGCGGGATCACCGAGAGCACCCGTCCGCCGAGGCGGCGTTCGACGCGCTGCGGGATGCCTCGGCCGTTGGCGACGTGGCCGGCGCCTGCCAGCACCACAACCTGCCGCGCGCCAGCGCTGATGGCGTCAGCGGCGCCCTGCGCCATGGTCTCGTCCCACATCACCTGTGCCCGGTAGAAGCCCTGAAACTCGGCCTCTTTCAGCGGATGCCCGGCGCTGGAAAAAATCCGCTCGAACCACGCGCGGTGCAGATCGTCGCCGAGGTCGAGGTCGGGCACGCGCGACTTCTCGTCGTTCGACAGTCCGTCGAGCCCCTTGGTGCGCACGGCCCGCACGAGCTCGCGCGGCGCGTTCAAAGCGACGAAGCGGGCGCCGCCTTTGTGCCCGACGTCGAAGATGGGGGCGTAGAGGGCGAAGTCGAAGCCCCACGCTTTTTTCCAATCCACCGCCTGCCGCAGGCCGTCGGCGTCGAGGTCTC
>JANNAY010001552.1:0-2648 GCA_031384945.1 Deltaproteobacteria bacterium | reverse complement strand
GCGAATTCGACGGCGCTGGCGAAGAGGACGAGGGCGTCGGCGAGGCGGGCGCAGTTGGTGCCCTGCAATCCACCGAGCAAGAGCTGCAGGGCGCGGCGCTCGTCGACGGGCAGCGCGCCCATCAAGGGCAAGCCGGCGGCTTCGACGACGTCGACGGCGACGCCGACGAATTCGGCCATGACGCTGGCGAATCTGACGTCGCTGGCGTTGGGACCGAGCAGCGGCGCGCCCTCAGCGCTCAGCTGAATGCGCAGCGAGACAGCGCCCGGCGTGCCCGGCCAGCGGGGGGCGCGGTCGTCGTCGACGACAGAGGCGGCGACGGCGACGGCCACGGGGCGCACGAGGTGTTTGCACACGAGCGGCGCCGAGCGACGGCGCAGGGCCGGCAGCCCCGCCACCGCCGGCAGACGGTCGGCCCAGGCGGGCGCGAAGCAGACGGCGACGTCATCGCGATCTGCGAGGGGCACGAGCCATTGCACGACGTCCATCGGCTCAGGTTAGCATTGCCGTCGACGAGGAGAAGCCGTTGGTGACGTCGACGACCACGCACAAGACGACGGAGACAACGAAGGATGCGACGACGACGCGCATCGTGGTCTTGCGCACCGGCCAGGCCGTGAGCCGCGTGCACGCGCACTGCGGCCCGTTCTACCGGCTGTTTCAGCGCTGCTTGAACGACGGCGAAAACGACGTCGTCAAACGCGTCGCCGTCGACGAGCTCGACATCACCTGCCGCGACGAAGACGACGACCTGCCCAACTTCGCCCGCTACCACGCGGCGATCATGACGGGGTCGCCTGCCTATGTCGGCGACGACGAGCCGTGGATGCGCTGGGGCATCCGCTTGATCAAGAAGCTCGTCGCCGAAGACGCCATGCCCTTTCTCGCCGTCTGCTTCGGACACCAGCTCATGGGCCAGGCCTACGGCGGCGACGTCGGACCGAACCCGCGTGGCAGAGAGATGGGCACCATCGACGTGTCGCTGACCAACCACGGCGTCGTCATCGATGATCCGCTGTGGTCGTCGATGCCGCGTTCGTTTCAAGCGCAGTGCACCCACCGTGACGTGATTCGCGCGCCGGGCGATCACCTCGTGGTGCTCGGCAAGGCCGCCCACGACGACAACCACGTCGTCAAAGCCGGACGTCGCCAGTGGGGCGTGCAGTTTCATCCCGAGTTCGACGACGTCACCATGCGCCTCTACCTCGAGACGCGCCGACAGGTTCTCGACAAAGAGCTGGGTGTATCCGCCTGCGATACACGCATCGCCAACGTCACCGTCACCAACCAGGCCGCGTCGCTGTTGAAGCGCTTCGCCGGCATGGCCCACGAAGAGGCGAAGCGCCGTGGCTGATTCTTCTTCTTCTTCTTCTTCTTCTTCTTCTTCTTCTTCGGCGTCTTTGACGACGACGCTTGATCCGGGGCTGACGCCGGCGCTGTCGATCGGCTCGCCCGACCGCTACGTCATCGACGCCGACGACGGCACCCCCCTCGTCGTGCGCCATTGGAGCAAAGGCAGCGGACCGACGCTCGTCTTGTGCGACGGCCTCGGCTGCGACGGCTACGTCTGGCCCTACCTGCTGTCGCGCTTCGCGGGCGAACGGCCGATCTTTCACATGCAGTGGCGCGGCCACGGCGAGAGCGGCGTGCCCGCCGACCTCGACACCGTGCGCCTCGAGGTCATCGTGCGCGACCTGTCGCGCGCCCTCGAGCGCTTCGGCGTCGACGGCGACGTCGTCTTGCTCGGTCACTCGATGGGCGTGCCCATCGCGCTCGAGTGTTGGCGCGCGCAGTTGCACCAACATTTTCACGCCAAGATCGTCGCTCTCGGTCTCTTCTGTGGCGTGTTCGAAGACCCGATCAAAACGTGGCACGGCCCCCATGCCAGCGACGCGATGCGACCGCTCGGCAACGTCGTCATGAACCTGCTGTTCGATCGCGGCACCGCGAACGTTATCTCCCGCTGGCAACAACTCAGTGGATTTTGGAAGAAGCTGGTCAAGACCGATTTCGCCTACAACGCGACGGTGCAGGGCGAGCTCAACCCCGCCTACATCGCCGAGAAAGACTTTCGCCCGTACATGGACCACCTCGGTCGCATGGACATGCGCGTCTTTGCCCGGCTCGCGCGCGACATGCACCAGCACAGCGCCCGCGACGTGCTGCCGCTGATCAGCGCGCCCACCCTCGTCGTCGGCGGCGCCCGCGACAAGTTCGCGCCGCCGTGGATCGCTGAAGAGATGCACGCGCGCATCCCCGACAGCGACCTGTTGATGATGGTCGAGGGCAGCCACTGCGCGCCCATCGAGCAGCCCCGGCTCGTCGAGCGCGCGCTGCTGCGGCTGCTCGATCGCCTGTGAGGTTGTTGTTCGCCGTCGTCGTCGTCTTCGGCGGCGTCGACGTCGTCGCAGCGCCGGCGCCGCACCTGCATTGGCAGACGATCCACACGCCCTGCTGCGATGTGCACTTTCCGGAGACACTGACCCCCACCGGCGTCAGGGCCGCGGCCGTCGTCGACAGCTGCGTCGAGAACGTCGCCACGCTGTTGCAGACGTGGCCGTCTGAGCGCGTGCAGCTGATCATTCACGACACCACCGACTCGCCGAACGGCTTCGCCAACGTCGTGCCCTACGACGCCGTCGAGCTGC
>JANNAY010001537.1:0-4452 GCA_031384945.1 Deltaproteobacteria bacterium | reverse complement strand
AGCTCATCGACGATCATCGTCAGCACCTCAGCGAGGCGACGGCGCGTCTCGTCAGACAGCGGTTCAATCGAGCTGTTGGTGTCGGCCATGCGCGACCGCATGATCTTGCCGACGACGACGCGGCCCTCACGCGTCAGGCGAATGCGCTTCTGACGACGATCGCCGGGGTCGTCTTGTCGCTCGCACAAGCCCGCCTGCACGAGACGGTGCAAGAGATGGCTGACGGCGCTCGTCGACAAACCGATGCGCTCGACGAGCCGGGTCATCGTGATCGAGCCCTCAAAGGCCATCACGTGCAGGGCGACCAGCTGCGGCATGGTCAGGCCCAGGTCGTTCAGCATGCCCAGGCTCTCGGTCATCGGCCGCGACTTGGAGAGCTTCATCGACAGCCCGACCCAGGTCATGACCAGAGCCGACAGCTGCTCCACCGACGGCGTCGCCGACGACGCGGCATCCGACTGCGGCGCCGCGTTTCCTTCAATGGGAGGGACCTTCCCGGACATGAGATGTTCCTAAGCTTGGGAACATTCGAAGACAAGGAAATTCCGGGATTCCGCAGAGATCCGGCGACTTACGAGCTAGTGGTAGCCAAAAGCAAGAAAATAAGAGACCGCGTTGCTCAATCCATGATACATTACAGAGCCGGTAATTGAGCGAGAGCGACGCACCAACATCGAGAAGACAAAGGCTGGAAAGAAGGGGCCAAGTCGGGCCGGGTTGTACTCACCGAGAAAGTGGCCGAGCGCGAACAAGAACGAGGCAACGACGACGGTGCGCCCCAGCGGCAGGCCCAAGAACGTCTTCTTCGTCGGCCAAACGCGCTCGAGCCGGTGCTCGAGAAAGCCGCGGTAGAACAGCTCTTCGGGCAGGGCGATCAAAAAAGTCTGTTTCAACAGCATGATCTTCAGATCATCAGGCTCTGAAAATCCGCGAAATGCATGGTGAAACACCTCTTGCTGCCAGAAGTGGTGGCCGACGGCGAAGGGAGCGAAGGTGACGACGGCGACGACGACGGCGAAGCCGAGGTCTTCGAAGAAGGGTCGCGCGCGAAACGAAGCTCCGCGACCGTAGTGGGCCAGCAGACGACGCAGCGGGCTGCGACGGCGAACACGATGTTGTCGACGGCGCTTCCACAAGTCGCGCACAACGAACGCACGCAACGCAGCGATCGGACCGAGCAAGCAACCATGGGCGTGGATCCCATGTGACTCAGGGGCCTCGCCGCCGCGCTGGATGAGCCACAGCGGCACGTAGAGCTGAAACGCGGCGATCGCGGTGAAGATGAGGTCGCCGAGGCCGGTGGCGCTGGCGAGGTGCTTGCCGATCCACAGCGACAACAGCAGCGCCGCCGTCGCCAGCAGCGCCTCGCGTTTGCCCGCCTGCGCCTCTCTCACAGCCGCACTCCCGCCTGGCGCAAGGCGACCATGACGGCGACGGCGACGCCGCGGGCGCCGCCGGGGCCCGAGAGGTCGGGCAGGTCGGCGTGGTGATCGACGAACGCGAGCATGCGCAGCGCCGGATCACCGCCGAGGACGACGATGCGCGGCCGCGGCTGACGCTCTTCGAGATCGAGCAGCGCGCGCAACAACGCCGACTGCGGACGCGGCGCCAACAGCACCAACGCCCGCGCCTTTGCAGCGGCGCGGCAGGCAGCGACAGCGTCGTCGTCGAGGTCGGCGGCGCCGAGCAGATCGAGCAGCTCTGACAAAAGCTCGTTGCGCCCCGTCGACGACAAACCAGGCGGCGTCGACACGATCACCCGCGCCGACGGCGGCAAGATGCTCAATGGGTCGCGCGCTGGCCGACTCTCATCGAACAGCGGCTCATCCGGCAGCTCGCTCTCGGGCGACGTTGGCGACGACGCGGTGCCCCAGACCTCTTGCATCGTGGGCAGCGCAGACCTGTTCATGCCGCGCGCGTTGTCGGCGGTGACTTCGGCGAGCGCAGCCGTGAGCGCCAACGAAGCCGGACGCTGTTGCCGAGTCACCTCGACCGTCTGCTCGTCGCCAAGACCAGGAATCTCGGCGATGTCGAGCGGCGACAGCGTGGGCAGCTCGGCCGACCGCACCGACTGCACAAGCCGCAGCGCCTCAGACGTCGATTCGGTGAGAAATTCGCCGCGGCCGTCGAGGGCGCCGACGACGACAGCGGGCTCGTCGACGACAGAAACGCCGTAGTGGCGATCGAGTGAGAGCGCGAGCGCTTCGTCGTCGCAGCACATGACTTCGACCCTGCGGCCAGTGGCCTTTTCGACGACGTCGACGGTGGCGTCGTCGCTGGGATCGGACATCGCGAGATACAAGCGCTCGCCGTCGGCTGACTTCTTCACGCCGATGGGCAGCACGCGCAGCCGCTCGGCGGCGTGACGCGGCACGACCTCGAGCAGTCGCTGGTGCACGTCGATGGCGGCGACGTCGATGAGCTCGACGTGACAGGCGCGCGACAGCAACCGCGCCATGCGCCGTCCTTCGACCACGCGGTAGCGCACCAGGATGTGCACGATCGGCGCACCAGTCGCCGCCGACATCTGCTGCGCCTGCGCCCACGTCGGCGCGTCGATGGTGTGCGATCGGAGGAGGATCTCCTGGAGGCGCATCGACGACGTCAGGCGAACAGGTCGTCGAGCTTTTGCATCAGCTCGGGGGTCATCTTCACGTGCAGCGCGCCGAGGTTCTCTTGCAGCTGCTCCGTCGTCGTCGCCCCCATGATCACCGACGACACACCCGGCCGCGCCAACGCCCACGCCAACGCCAACTTCGTGCGCGTCGTGCCGAGGTCTTTGGCGACGTCGCCGAATTTCTTGACGCGGGCGAGCGACTCTTCGGTGAGAAATTTCTCGCGCAACCACGCGAGCTTCTCGAGGCGCGAGCCCGCAGGCACTCCGCCGTCGTACTTGCCGGTCAACACGCCTGAAGCGAGCGGGCTCCACACGACGAGGCCCATGCCCAACGACTGCGCTTGCCCGAGCACATCACCCTCGAGCTTCTTGCGCGCCAACAGCGAGTACTGCGGCTGCTCGACGACGGGCGCGTACAGGTTGCGACGATCGGCGATCGTGTGGGCTTCGCGCAGCTGCGCGCCCGTCCACTCTGATGTGCCCCAGTAGAGCACCTTGCCCTGGCGGATCAGGTGGTCCATCGCGCGTGTGGTCTCTTCGAGCGAAACGTCGTCGTCGAAGCGGTGGCAGAAGTAGAGGTCGAGGTAGTCGGTGCCGATGCGCTTCAGAGATTTTTCGACGGACTCGACGATGTGCTTGCGGCTCAAGCCCTCATCGTTCACGTCGTCACTCATGGGCCAGTAGACCTTCGACGAGATGATCAGCTCGTGCCGCGGCAGGTGACGCAGAACGGCACCCATCTGCTTCTCGGCTTCGCCCTTGGCGTAGACGTCGGCGATGTCGAAGAAGTTGACGCCGGCGTCGAAGGCGGTGCGCAGGATGCGGGCGGCCACGTCACCGTCGGCGATGGAGCCGCCGAAGGTCGTCCATCCGCCCAACGACAGCGCGCTCACCTTGATCCCGGCCTGACCGAGACGGCGATACGGCATCGATTCGTTGCTCATGCGCACCTCGAACAAAGAAGGCGTCGTCGACGGAGCCGACGACGTCAACGCCTCATTCGTCGTCTTCTTCGCCGGGCCACGCGTCTTTGTACGACGGACGTTCGCGCAAACGGTCTCGCCACGAGCGCACGCGTGGGAACGCATCGAGATCGATCTTCAAGTGATCGAGCAGATCGAGCAGGGGCGTGGAGAGCGTGTCGGCCACAGAGTAGTCGCCTGCGAGAAACGCCCGTCGCGCGAGGTGGCGATCGAGCACATCGAGATGGCGATCGAGCTCGAGCCGCGCCCGAACCGACGACTTTGGCGACTTCTCGCTGTCGTCGAGGACGTGGTGCTCGCAGTAGACCGTCCACAGCTCAACGGCGAAGCCGGTGCCGATGTAGCTGAGCCAGCTGTATGCCTCGCCGCGTGCGGTGAGGTCGGTGAAGCCGAGCGGCGATTGCGGGAAGCGCTCGGCGAGAAACAGCAAGATCGCAGGCGATTCGAAGATCGCCAGCTCACCGCCAGGTCTGTGCTCGACGAGCGCTGGCAAGCGCCCGAAGGGGCTGCGTTTGAGGAATGCCGCGGTGCGTGGCTTTGTGAGATCGACGTCGCGGGGGGTGAACGGCACTTGGCACTCGTTCAAACCGACGCGAACGGCGACGCAGAAAGGAGACGGGCGGTATTCGTAGAGCGTGAACGGCGGCGCTTTCGAAGTGGTCGTCATCAATCTTTCCGCGAATGGCCGAGCACCCTACGACGGATTGGATGTGCACGCGAACAACCAAGTGCGAACCAGAATGATGCATCGCTCTGTGCGGCTTGGCCCGATCGGTGCTTCACGCGGATGATTCAGCTTCATTCTTCGAGGGGTCACCATGCGAGTTCGCGCCTTCACACTGATCGAGCTGA
>JANNAY010001494.1:0-5033 GCA_031384945.1 Deltaproteobacteria bacterium | reverse complement strand
GTCCGTTCAGCCGTGGCCCGCCGACCCCGAGCGCCCACTTGCAGAGGTCGGCGTGCGGCGGCACAGCGGGAGCGACGCATGAACGGAACCAGCGGGCTCGACGACGACCTCGCCGACTTCGCCGTCCGCGCCGTCTCCTTCTTCGACGTCGAGAAGCGCGTCTACGTCGGGGGCGACGGACCAGCCGTCATCGTGATGGCCGAGATGCCCGGCATCAGCCCACACGTCGCCCGCTTCGCCCGCTGGGTCAGAGACGCCGGCTTCTGCGTCTACCTGCCGTCGCTGTTCGGACGGGACGGCGCCTTTCCCGACGTCGACGGCGCCGTGGTGCTGAAGAAGGCCTGCATGCGCGCTGAGTTCGCTGCCTTTGCTGCCAACACGTCAGCGCCGGTGACGCAGTGGCTGCGCGCGCTCGCCCGCGCCGCCCATGACGAGCGCGGCGGACCGGGCGTCGGCGCCATCGGCATGTGCTTCACCGGCAACTTCGCGCTCAACCTGATGCTCGACGCGTCGACGATCGCGCCCGTGCTCTGCCAACCGTCGCTGCCGTTCGGCACCCCCGACGCGCTCCACATCAGCGTCGACGAGGTGGCGCAGGTGCGGGCGCGGCTCGAGCGCGAAGACCTGACGGTCCTCGGCTTCCGCTTCGACGGCGACGTCTTCTGCGCCGCCGACCGCTTCGCCGCCTACGACGGCGCCCTCGGCGACCGCTTCGTGCCCACGGTGTTGCCGACGTCGAGCGCGCACCCGGCGCCGCCGCCTTTCTTTCGCGACGTCGTCGGCTGCGCCCACAGCGTCGTCACTGCCCACCTCATCGACGCCGCCGGCGAGCCGACCATCGCCGCGCGCGACGCGATCCTGGATTTTTTCCGACGTCGCCTGCGGCCGGTCGAGATCCGGCGATGACGCCCCGCCTCTTTGGACGCGCCGGCTCGCACTTCACCCGCGTCGCCCGCATCTTCGCCGACGAGTGCGGCGTCGACATCGAATTCGTCGTCGTCAGCGACCTCCGCAGCGTCGACGTCGCCGACTACGGCGGCAACCCATGTCTGCAGGTGCCGACGCTGCAGCTGACGCCGGCCACGACGCTGTGGGGCACCGAGAACATCTGCCGCGCTTTGCACGGGCGCGCCGCGACACCGCTGCGCATCGCCTGGCCCGACGTCGACAACGCGAGCGAAGCGCTGCGTTTTGCGATGAACGCCGAGGTGCAGCTCGTGCTCGCGCCCGAGCGCACCAAGCCGCGCGCCGCCCTGCTGCACGCGCTGACCTGGCTCGACGCCCACATCGACGACGTCACCGCCGCCCTGCCTCCGCGCGACCTGAGCCTGTTCGAGGTCTCGCTCTTCTGCCTGATCGAGCACATCGCGTTTCGCCGCACCGCTGGGTTGCCGCGCCTCGATCGCGTGCAGCGCGTTGTCGACGTCGTCAGCGCGCGTCCATCGGCCCAGCGCACGCGCTACGGCAACGTCGGGGGCGGCTTGTCTTTCACCGGCAACACGAGCTCCCACGGGCGCCGCAGATAGCGGGCGAGCACCGCGAAGACGAGCAAGCGAAAGACGCGCAGGTCGATGTCGCGGGCGCGCAGGGCGACGGCGAGGGCCAGCGAAAACGAGACGGCGAAATTCATGAACGCGATCGAGCCCAATCCGGCCATCGCCCAGAGCACGTCGTGGCTGTGCAAGGTGCCGCGGTGGATCTCCGCAAAGGCCCCGAAGACCACCGTCGCCGTCGACAACGTGATGTGGCGGATCTCGGCGGGCACGCCGAAGAAGCCGGCGACGACGGGGGTCAGACCCAGAATCAGGCCGAAGAAGATGTTGCCAACGGCGGGTCCGGCGCTGTGCTCGACCAGCGTCGAGAGGCGCATCGCGGCGTTCACGCCCAGCACGCGCTTGATGCGGCGGTTGGTCGCAAAAGCTTCGGGCAGACGGCGAAAGCGCAGCCAGTTGTCGGTCCAGCCGGCGACGACAGACGACAGCCACAAGTAGACCCCCGTGAGCGCAGCAAAGAGGGGGGTGCCGCTCGTCAGCAGGTGGTGCATCTCGAGCGCATGGTGGCTGTCTTTGGCGTTGAGAAACGGCGCGCCCTTGATGGCAAGAATCGCGTAGTGCAGCCCGATGCACACCGGCACGATGACGCCGATGTTGCCGGCGATGGCCGCGGTCTGCGTTCGCGCCGTGCGGCCGATCAGCTCGACCAAACGGTGCACGCCCGAGCGCCCATGCTCATCGAGCGCCGCCGCCAACGTCGCCGCCGTCGCTGACGGCTGCTTCGTCGCCAGCGTCATGTGAAAGACCTGCATCAAGACGAACGCGCCAGCGTAATTGAGGCCGTGTGACAGGCCCGAAAAGAAGGGCGGCAGCGACGTCCATGACAGCAAGAACTTGGTGACGCACACCATGGCCATGAAGGCGCCACCCAGGCCGGCCGACGCCCACATCGCCCGGTACTCTGACGCCGACGTCGCGATGTAGTGCTCACCAGCGGTGCCGCTGGCCTCGACGATGCGGCGGGCCAGCAAGCGTGTGTTCTCGTTGAACAGGCCCCTGAGCGAGGTGTCGCCTTCGCCGGCGTCGAGCAGGTCCAGCACGGTCTGCACGGCGAGGGCTGTGCGGTCGGCGTGGGCGGGATCGACGAGGTCGAGCAGGCGCTCGAGGCGGCTCACCTGCCGCTCGGCGAGGTCGAGGCGAAACACCAGGTCGACCGAGACGCTGCCCTTCACCAGCGTGTCGTGCACCTTGCGCAAGAGCGTGTGACAGGCGCGCAGGCACTGCCGCGTACCGCTGATGCGCTCGCGCAGCTCTTCGTCTGACTGGCGCCGCTCGAGCACCAGATCGCACCAGCGCGGCAGATCGAGAAACGGATAGTCGGCGAGATCCGAGACGTGGCCGGTGCGCGTTCTGACGTCGACGGCGACGCCGACGTTGGCGACGCGCACGGCGAGAATCGACACCGCGTCGCGCACATCGCGCTCGAGCTTCTCGAGCCCCTGCCCGAACGCTGGGCTGTGGGCGTCGAGCAGCGCCAGCAGCGCGAGCACGACGGTGGCGGGGGCTTCGACGAGAAACCGTCGCTTCTCAAAAACGCGCCGCAGCACCCCCGACAGGTCGCCGTCGTCGGCGGGGGTCGGCAAGAATTTTCGCGCGACGCGATCGAAGACCTCTGACAAGAGCCGGGTCTCGGCCGGCAGCCCGGTCTTGGCGAAGAACGGCACCGCCGACCCCTGCAGCAAGACGGCGCCCACGACGTCGCCGAGGGCTTTGGCGTCGTCGGTGTAGCGCTGCAGGTGGTGCGTCAGCGCCCACAGCCGCGCCGCGCGCGACCCCGCCGGCACGGGCGCCGCCGCTGGCACCGGCAGCTTCGCCTCGTCGTTGAGCCACGCGATGAGCGGCTCGAGCGTCTCGACGCGCTCGTCGGGACCCGCCACCAACCCCATCCGCACCCGCCCCAACGCAGCGCGCACCGCCTCGAAGTCGGCAGGCGGGAGGACCCAGGAGGTGACGTCGTCGGCGACCATGCGGCCACCCTGCCCAAATTCAGCCTCGCTGTCAGGCTGGCCCGCTGCGCCAGGGCGCGCATTCAACGCGACCGCGGGGCTGCGATCACAGCGCTGGCGAAGTCTCCTGCGGCGCCATGGGGGTCACTCGGGTACGTTTCTCTCATGCTGCGCAAGGCACTCACCGCGTTCTTTTTCGTCGTCGGCCTCGTCGGCAGCGTCGCCACCACGGCCCCCGCCGACGCCGACGTCTCCGGCGTCTCCGACGACCAGACGCTGGTGCTCTCCGCCGACAACCCCACCGCGACCATCACGGCCGCGGCCCACCTCGTCCTCGACAGCGAGGCCAGCGTCACGAGCGGCGACATCGCCCTCAACGTGCTCCCCGACGGCGACTCCAGCGGCGGCCTCGGCTTCACCATCAACGGCGCCACCGACCAAAACAGCGCCGACGTCGTCGACGTCGCCTCGCAAGGCGACACCCGCATCGGCATCGACGCCTTTGCCGGCTGCAAGAACGAGTGCACCGAAGAGCTCACCCTCGTGTTCGAGCTCACCGACGGCGACGGCGACCTCGGCCTCAGCTTCAGCCTCGACGGCGTCGCCAGCACCGACGTCGCCTCCGCCGGCGTCATCGAGTTCACCATCGACTGACTGGGCCCGACTGACCGAGAGTTCAGCCCTTGGTCGGACCGCGCGCCTGCGACGGAATCGTCGGCCGATCGACCATGACGGTCTTCTGGGCCTCGTAGGGGTCGACACCAGGCGCCTGCACCGCGACCGTCGGCGAGTCGAAGGCGTTGTCCTCGGTCGACGCCACAGCGCCCTGCGGAGGCTGCAGCCCCGGCTTCGCCGCTGCGTTCGGCGCACGCGCAGCCTGCGGGACCTGAGAAGCAGCACCCACGGCCGGCGCCGCCCGCGGAGCAGCAGCGGCCGCAGGCTTCGCAGCGGGCGTCGCCCCCGTCGGCGGATTCGTCGCCGCGGTCGCCGCCGCAGTCGTCGCCGCAGCCGTCGCCGCAGCCGGCGTCGGAGGCGTCGTCGTCGGAGGCGTCGTCGAAGTCGCCTTTGTCGCCAACCGCGCCGCCGCGTTCTTCTTGATCTGCTCCGCCTCGGCCTTCGCCTGCTGCGCCTGCGCGACGGCGTCACGCTGGGCCTTGCGGGCGTCGAGCAGCTCTTTGTTCAAGCGGTTGATCTCGACGGTCTGGGCCTCGAGGGCGGCGGCCTTGTCGGCTTCACCGCGCTTCTTGGTCGCATCGACCTCAGCGTCAGCGTCTTGCTTCGCCTTCTGCGCCAGCTGCGTCTGCTGCGCCGCCCGCTGCAGCTGCGCCTTCAAATCGGCCAGCTCTTTCTGCTGCGCCGCCGCCGCCGCCTGCGCCGCCTGCGCCTGCTGCGCGCCACCCTGGGCCTGCGCGCGCACCTCGTTCACCTCGGCACGGAGCTTCTCAGCAGCCTCAGCCTGCGCCTTCTTGTCGGCGTCGGACTTCTCGAGCGCAGCCTTCACGACCTTGTTGTCGGCGAGGATCTTCTCGGCCTG
>JANNAY010001478.1:0-1691 GCA_031384945.1 Deltaproteobacteria bacterium | reverse complement strand
CGCGCACATCGCCGGCATGACCCAGCAGTGTATCGCGCGCCCACTGCGGCAGGCTCTCCCACCGGTCATGGTCAGGGCGGCGCGCGCAGAAGTTGAATCCGATCTCGCGCCAGGTGATGAGCTCGTCGAGAAACCCCTCGGCCGACGCAGACAGCCCCCACCAGCCCCCGCGCGATCCGTTGGTGATGCCCGAGGCTTTGCTGACGCTCCACTGTTCACGAGACAGCACTGCGTCGACGACCTGCGCCGACGCGAGGTGTCCCCAGTGCAGCCACGGCGAGAGGCCGCTCTGGCCGTTGGTGTCTGGGTCGCTGCGGTCTTCGTCGTAGGTCTTGAGCTTGTGGTCGAGAAACGTCTGCAGCTGCGCCTGTGCCGCCACGCTGCCACCACGGATCGCCAGCGGCGTGACGGCGTGATCGATCGGCAGCGAAGACAAAGACGAAGAAGAAAAAGAAAAAGCCGGCCACGCTGACGTCGTCGAATTCGGCAGCGACGCCTGCTTCGTCGACTGCTTCGGCAGCGTGTTCTGCGGCGTCTCGGGCAAATGCTTCGGCAGGTTCTTCTGCAAGAAGCGACGAAACACATAGGCCGAGGGAAACACTTGTTCGCCTGGCGCAGCGACGGGCAAGACGCCGTTGCTGTCGACGGCTTCGACGCAGACGTCGACGCGGGCGGCCAACGCGCGCTGCATTTTCGGGAGAAAGAAGCAGGGCCAGTCATCGGTGACGACGACGCAGGCGTCTTTGGCGAGGGCTTCGATCAGGCCTTTGCCGGCGCCGGGGGTCGGCTCGACGTAGGGGTGGTAGCGGATGTTGGCGGCGGCAAAGGCGGCGGCGTTGTCGGCCATGCCGTCGATGACAAATTGGTGAAAGCGATCGCAGGCCCAGCGGTGGCCGGCGCGCAGCGCTTCGACGACGACGAGGGGCTTCTCGAGGGCTGCGGCGTGCTCGAGGGCGCGGTCGAGCGCGTGGTTCCACGTCGTGCGGCGGTTCGCCGTCATCCAATAGAGCACGTGGGCGCGGCGCGCCTGCAGCGGCTGCGCGTTGAGCGGTTTCAGGCGAAGCGGTGAGACAGACATGCTGCCGTTCGATGCCGCGATCATAGAAGCGTCACATGCCTGAGCTTCCTGAGGTCGAGACGGTTTGTTGGCGCCTGCGCGAGGGCGGACACGGCGAGAAACGGCTCGTCGGCAACCGCGTCGACGCCGCCGTCGTCGTCGACCACGCGGTCGTTGCCAGCGGATCCTTCGACGACGTCATCGGCGCCGTCGTGGTCGACGTCGTCAGACGCGCCAAGTGGATCCAGATCCGCTGCGACAACGGCAAGACCATCTTGTGTCACCTGAAGATGACCGGCGATCTGCATGTGCTCGCCGACGTGCCTGAGAAGTACGTGCGCTGGCGGCTGCACCTCGACAACGGTCGCTGGCTGGTCTTCACCGATCCGCGTCGCTTTGGCCGCGTCGACGTCGTCGACGACACGGCGCCCTTCTTCATCGACCTTGGGCCCGAGCCGCTCGACAAGACCTTCTCGATCGACGTGCTGCAGTCGCGGCTGCGCGGGTCGCGCCCCATCAAGGCGGCGTTGCTCGATCAGGCCGCCATCGCCGGCCTGGGCAACATCTACGCCGACGAAGCGCTTCACCGCGCCGGCGTCGATCCGCGCACCCCCGCTGACAAGCTCGAACGGAC
>JANNAY010000655.1:0-1611 GCA_031384945.1 Deltaproteobacteria bacterium | reverse complement strand
CCCGCGCGCGACAGAGCCGCGGTGTGCGACGTTCGCAGTCAGAGCACGAGCGCCTGTCGGGCGCGCTGGGCGCCATCCTTGAGGTCAAAGACGGCGCGGTCGACGCCACCGCGCAGCTCGGTGATGGCCGTCTTCGTCGCCTTCAACACGCGAAACGGAGACCAGCGCTGCCACAGCGGCATGACAGCGGCCGCGACAGCCTCAGGTGCAGGTGCAGGTCCGCCAGCGCCGCCGAGCGAGGCGGTGATGGGGGCTGCGTCGTGGGCGTGGACGTGCGCGGCGACGTCTTCGGCGACTTCGGTGCCTTCTTTGGCAGCAGCAGCGACGATGACGTCGGCAGCGACCTCGACGACGGGGGCGTCGCCGACCGGCAACGCGTCTTTCACGTAGAGCAGCGCGATGGCCTCTTCGACGTGCTCGGCGGCGAGGACCTCACCCAAACTCGCCGACATCTCTTCGGCGTGGACGAGGGTGGACGACGGAGAGGATTTCTTCTTCTTGGGCATGTGACCCACCTGAGCAGGCGTCGTGCCGAAGAAGATCGCGGTGGGAACGCGGGGTCGCGAACGTGCTTTTGGGGATCCCTGTCACAGCGGGGCGGCGTTCGACGTATGCAGCGCACATGGGTGAAGCGACCGACGAGGCGCTGATGGATCGCTATTGCGCGGGCGACGCCGCGGCCTTTGAAGAATTGTTTCGCCGCTACTCGAAGCGCCTCACGCGCTTCGTGACGCCCTACGTCGGACCCACGCAGGCGCAAGACACAGCCCAGCAGGTGTTCTTGAAGATGCACCACGCGCGGTCGACGTTCCGGGCCGGATCGCGAGTGGCGCCGTGGCTCTTCACCATCGGCAAGAACCTCGCGCTCGATCACCTGCGCTCGGCGGCGCACCGCAAAGAGCTGCGCGACGGTGAAGACCCCGTCGTCCCCGTCGATGCCCGCGATCCAGACCCTTCGCTCGACGCTGCTGTGCGCGGCGCGGTGGGCGCGCTGCCGCCCGACCAGCGCGAGGTGGTCACGCTGCATTGGTTCGGCGGCCTGACCTTCCCCGAGGTCGCCGCCGTCGTCGGCGCCTCACACGAAGCCGTCAGGGCCCGCGCCCACCGCGCCTACGGGGCGCTGCGCACCCAGCTCGGCGACATCGCCAAAGGCCTCGACATTGGAGGTGGCGCATGACGTCCAACCCGCTCGACGACGTCCGCGCGCAAATCGTGGCCGACCTCGAAAAGACCCAGGGACCGTGGCGCCAAAAGAGCGCGCCGCTGCGCTGGGCGTTGCTGCTGCTGCCGGCGGTCGTCGTCGTCGGCGTCGGCTTCATGATGCTCGAGCCGTACCGCGGCGTGTCGGCACAGGTGATGGTGGCGGGCCTGGCGTCGCTGTTGGCGCTGTTGGCGACAGCGCTGGCGCCTGCGAAGCCGGCGGCGTCCGAGCGGCTGTCGCAGGTCGCCGTCGTCGTCGCCGTCGCGGCATTCATCGCCGAAGCCACCCGGATGGACGACCACCCCGGCGGCCAGCACGACTTCGGCAGCAGCTGCTTGACCATCACCGCCGGCATCACCCTCGCCGCCGCCGTCGTCATCGCCGTGGGCCTCTTCTCGTCGCGCCTGCCG
>JANNAY010000653.1:0-1775 GCA_031384945.1 Deltaproteobacteria bacterium | reverse complement strand
AGGGTGGGGTCGGCAAGACCGTCACCAGCATCAACCTCGCGTCGTGCCTCGCGGCGCGAAAGCGCCGCGTGCTGCTCATCGACCTCGACCCGCAAGGACACTGCGGCGTCGGCCTCGGCGTCGACACCGAGACGCTGACCCGCACCTCGTTCGACTTGCTCGTCGAGAAGTCGGCCGGCGTGCACAGCCTCGCCGTCTCTTTGCCGTGGCCGCAGCTCGAGACCTTGAAGTTCATCCCCGCCAACCTGCAGCTCTCGCTCGCCGAGCGTGAGCTCGAGAAGCGCTACGCGCTGCCGAACCTCGCGCTGTCGGCCAAGCTCAAGGCCGTGCGCGACGACTTCGACGACGTCGTCATCGACTGTCCGCCGGCCTTGTCGAAGCTGACGCTCAACGCCTTCTTGGCCTGCGACTCGGTGATCATCCCCGTCGGCGTCGGCTTCTTTTCGATCCACGGCGTGCGCATGCTCGCCGAGACGCTGAAAGACATCTTCGAAGAGACCGGCCTCGACTACGACATCCGCTGCCTGATCACGCGCTACCGCACCGGCCAGACCGTCAGCCGCGAAGTCAGAAAAGCCGCCGACGACCTCTTCGGCGACTACTGCTTCGCGACGGTGATTCGCGAGCACGCCGACGTCGAGAAGAGCATCGGATCGCAGCAGCCGCTCGAGGTCTACGCGCCCGGCTCACAGGCATCGCTCGACTACCACTCGCTGACCAAAGAGCTGCTCGAGACCCGCGAGAAGCTCGCCAAGGCAAAGGCCGACTCGCAGCCGCCCGCGCCGAATTCGGTGACGGCGCTGACGGCGACGTCGACGTTGGCGCAAGAGACGACGCAGCCGCTGACGTCGCCAGACGAGGGAGCCGAACATGGCGCGTAAGAAAGAAGACCCGAAAGAGGCGCCCAAAGAAGCAAAGGCGAAGAAGGGCACGCCTTCGGTGACGACGTTCTTGTCGAAGATCTCGACGCCCAAGTCGGCGCGCCCTGACGGCACCACGTCGTCGCCAGCGAAAGATCTGCTCGGCGGCGTCACCCGCGCCGACGTCGACGCCGTCGACCGCGGCGAAGAAGGCGCGCTGATGGGCTCGGGCTCGCTCGCCGTCGAGCGCACCGAAGACCTGAAGATCGAGCTGATGTCAGAAGAGACCGGCGCGACCCTGTCGGGGCTCGGCGCGCGCAAGCTCGAGCGCGTGCCGTGGCAGGGCACCGTCGACGTCAGAGGCGTCTTCGCCGGCCCCGTCGCCGGCGACCTCATCAACGGCGGCGGCGCCCCCAAAGCCAGCAACGTCTCGTCGGGCGGCGTCTTCGTCGAGACGGCGCATTTGCTCGAGGTCGGCGATCCAGTGGTGCTGAGCTTTCCCACCGACCCCACCGGACAAGGCGGCGCCCGCCTCGTCGTCAGCGGCCGCGTGCGTTGGGTGACGCCGTTCGGACGCGTCGACGACCCGACCCCCGGCATGGGCATCGAATTCGTCGGCGTCGACCAGACCAAGCGCGACAAGATCGACGCCCTGCTCTCGCGCGCCCGCTCCAGCTGACGTGCCCGACGACGACGACGGCTACGACGGCGACGGCGACGGCGACGGCGACGGCGACGACGCGATGGGCTTGGACCTGATCGTGCCCGCGGGCTTCGCGGTGACGATTTCGAAGCGCGATGAAGAGCCCGGGCGCTTGCGCGTGCACAGCTTCGAGCAGCTGAAGCACCGCGCCGTCGTCGTCATCGCCAACGGCTTCTCCTACCGCGGCGTGGTACGGGGCGCCGCCGCAGACG
>JANNAY010000648.1:0-1661 GCA_031384945.1 Deltaproteobacteria bacterium | reverse complement strand
CGTCGTCACCGTCAAAGACGACGCCGACGACGTCGTCTTCGTCGTCAAAGACGACGGACCCGGCCTCGCACCCGAGATCGAGAGCCGCCTGTTTGAGTCGTTCGCCACCTGGGGCAAAGCCGAAGGCACCGGCCTGGGCCTCGCCCTCGTCAAACGCATCGCCGAAGAACACCACGGCGGCGTCGTCGTCGACAGCGTCGAAGGCAGCGGCTGCACGTTCACGATCCGCGTGCCGCGCGCCTGACTGCTCTCAGATTCTGCTCAGACCGCGTCGATGGCGGCGGCCAGCCCGCGTCCCAGTTCTGAAATGCGCTCGATCTGATCTTTTGATGTACGGCAAGAGATCAGCAAGACGCCCTTTTGCAGGCGACAGACAGAGACGAAGCCTTCGAAGACGGCGGCGACGGCGGCTTCGACGCGGGCGTTGGCGGCGACGCGGTTGGCGAGGGCGACCGGCTTGCCGCGGGCCTTGACGTTGACGAGAGAGAAGTCGACGGCGTTCAGCGAAAAGAAGTCGAAGCCGCTGCCCTTTTGCGCGTTGCGAAAGGCGAGGGTGACGTTGTCGCGCAGCCCTTCGACCTTCAGGTGACACCAGTCTTGTGCCTGGTTGCCATTCACCTTTGAAGGGGGCTCGGTCGTGAAAGTCGCTGATGTCTTGAAGGTGCGAAAACCGGTCTTCAGACGGCCACCCACGAGAGGTCGCCGGCGCCTTCGCGGACGACGACGGGGTACGGCCCCGTGAGGTCGACGACCGACGAGGGCGGCTGGTCGATGTGCTCGGCGTCGAGGATCAGGTCGATGCCGTGGCCCAGGTGCAGCGAGATGTCGTCGGCGTCGTGCAGCGTCTTGTCTTGCACCGTGGCCGACGTCGAGATGATCGGCTTGGCAAAGGCGCGGGCCAACGCCAGCGTGACGGGGTGGTTGGGCACACGAATGCCGACGGTCTTGCGCTTGCTTTGCAACATGCGCGGCACTTCGGGCGTGGCTCTCAGGATAAAGGTGTAGGGCCCAGGCAAGAGCCGCTTCATGATGCGGTAGCTCTCGTTCTCGACGAGGGCGTAGCGGGCGATATCAGAGAGGTCAGCACAGATGAAAGAGAAGAGGTGCTCTTTCTTTAGTCCTTTGACCAGCTGAATGCGCTCGATCGCTTTCTTATCAAAAATGCTGCAGCCGATGCCGTACGTGGTGTCGGTCGGATACGAGATGACACCGCCACGTTCCATGATTTCAACGGCGCGGGCGATCTTGCGGGGCTCGGGGAACTCTTTGTTCACCTGGAGCCGGAGACACGTGGAATGGGCCATTTGCTCGCTGCCTCTAACCGGTGGGGGCCGCTGACGACGTTGACGGAGACGCGCCTGATGCCATCGCCACACCGGCCCGTGCAGGCCGTGGTGTTGTAGGCACACAGCGAGTTACAGGCGAGGCCGGTGGAGTTGTAGTAGTTGAAGTCCGTGCAATCCATGCCGGCACCGAGGTCGGTGTTGTCGCAGTCCTCGGCGCCATTCTTGATGCCGTCGCCGCACTCGCCCGTGCACGCGCTCGTATCGAAGCCGCAGCGTGCGTTGCACGTCAGCGTGCCGCCGTAGAACGCGAAGTTGGTGCACGACTGTCCCGCGAGGTCCGCTCCGTCGCAGCTCTCGTTGCCGGCGCCGTTCACC
>JANNAY010001352.1:0-6581 GCA_031384945.1 Deltaproteobacteria bacterium | reverse complement strand
GAAGGCGAAGGCGAAGGCGAAGGAGAAGGCGAAGGCGAAGGAGAAGGCGAAGGCGAAGGAGAAGGAGAAGGAGAAGGAGAAGGAGAAGGCGAAGTCGTCTGCATCGACGGCGATGGCGACGGCTTCGGCTGCGACAGCGTCGACAACTGCGAATTCGTCGCCAACGCCGACCAGGGCGACGAAGACGGCGACGGCCGCGGCGACGCCTGCGACGTCTGCGTCGCCGCCGCCGACAGCGGCGCCGATGCTGACAACGATGGCGTGGGCGACGCCTGCGACCCCAGACCCGACGTCGGCGGCGACCGCGTCGTCGCCTTCGACACCTTCGCCGCCGACAGCGGCAGCTGGACCCCGCGCAGCGGCGGCTGGACCATCGGCGGGGGCGCGCTCAGCACCGCGGCGACGTCGAGCGCGCAGGTGGTGTCGCTCGGCGCGGTGACCCTCGATCGCGTGCGGGTCGAGGTGCGCGGGCGGGTCGACGCGTTCGGCGGCGGGCCGCAAAACATCGGCCTGGTCACCTACCTCGACGACAACGGCAACGGCGCGCTGTGCGACCTGATCGGTGACGGCAACTTCGACACCGTCGCTACGCACACGCTGACCAACAACGCTGCGGGCAGTCCGGATGGCGCGCAGCGCTTCTCGCCGCCGGTCAACGCCGGCGGGCGCTTCGTGCTCGTCAGCGAGACGATCGACGGCGTGCGCAGCTGCAGCGGCGGAAACGAAGGCGGCGCAGGCGGCGTCGTCAACGGCGGCGTCACCAACCTCGCTGGCCGCGGCATCGGCATCCGCGCCAACCGCGCCGCGGTCACCATCGACAGCGTCGTCGTCTACGAAGTCGGCCCCTGACGCGTCTGGGCGGTCTGGGCGCCGGCCGTCTGCTCACGTTCTTCGAGGTAGCTTCGCCCCATGACCGAACACGTCGCGTGTACGCCGCTGCACAAACTTCCTGACGGTGAGGTGCGCCTGTTGGGCGCCGTCGACGTCGTCACCGGCGCGATGACGCGGGTCGAGATGGGCGGCAAGACGCTGCTGGTCGACTGCGGCATCGGGCAGGGGCGCGAGGCGCAGCGCTGGCAGTTTCCCGACGAGGCGCGCGGCGTCGACGCCGTCATTCTCACGCACGGACACCTCGACCACATCGGCTCGCTGCCGCACCTGCTCGACGGCGGTTACGACAAGCCTCTGTTCGCGACGCGGGCGACGCTCGACATCGCGCGCATCTCGCTCGAAGACAGCCTCAACATGCAGCGGGCATCGTTTCGCGAGATAGAATGGTTCTTGAAGACCTTCGACAAGATCGCGCGGCCCATCGGCTACGACATCGCCGGCTCACCCTTCGGCGGGGCTGTGCCCGGCCTGAGCGTCACGTTTCGCGAGGCCGGCCACATCCTTGGCAGCGCCAGCGTCGACATCGCCAGCGACAAGTCGCGCGTCATCATCAGCGGCGACCTTGGCCGCCCCGATTCGCCGATCTTGCGCGACCCGTTCAGCGCGTGGCCCGGTCCGGCTGATGGGGGCCGCCCCGTCGACCTCGTGGTGATGGAGTCGACCTATGGCTCGCGCGACCACCAGCACGGTCACAAAGACATCGAAGAGACCCTGCTCAGCGTCGTCAAAGAGACCGTGGCGCAGAAGGGCAAGATCTTCATCCCGGCCTTCGCCATCGGCCGCACGCAGGTCTTGCTCTACTTTTTGAACGAGCTCGCCGAGGCCGGCCGTCTGCCGCGCGTGCCGGTCGCGCTCGACACGCCGATGGGGCTGGTGGTCACCGAGACCTACCAAAAATTCAAGAAGCTCTACGACAAAGAAACCATCCAAAAGATGCAGCGTGGCGATGACCCGCTCGATTTCGACGAGCTGTTTGTTGTCAAACAAGGCCGCGACTCTTGGCGGCTTGTTGATGCACCCGGTCCGCTGATCATCATCGCCGGCGCCGGCATGATCACCGGTGGCCGCATCATCCGGCACCTCGTCAACGGCCTGCCCGATCCGCGCAACACGCTGTTGTTCGTCGGACACCAGAGCGTCGGCACGCCTGGTCGTCGCATCCAAGAGAGCGCCAAGGTGCAGGGCTCGGTGTGGCTCGACGGCGAAGAGGTGCCGGTGCGCGCCCGCATCGAGACCCTGCGCGGATTGTCGGCCCACGCCGACCGCCGCGAGCTCAAGACGTGGCTCTCGCATGTGCCGAGCCCGAAGCGCGTGGCGCTGCACCACGGTGAAGCGAGCGCGCAGAAAGACCTCGTCGACTTCCTCGACGGCAAGATTGCTCCGTCGACGGCGGCGCCGCTGTCGATCGATCCGCACAAGCACTGACGACGATGAAGCGCGCGCTCGCCGCTCTCGTTCTCGTTCTCGTGCTCGCCGCAGACGCACGCGCAGGCGCAGGCGCAGGCGCTGACGTCGGCGTCCGCGTGCGCGTCGACCCCGTCGTCACCGTCGTCGGCGGCGCCAGCGTCGGCTTCGACGTCGTGCCGCGCGATTGGAATTCGCGCTTGAGCGTCGCCGCCTTTGTCGTCGACGTTCCGCGTTTGCTCGTGGGCTTCGTCGTGCCCACGGCCGAGCACCCGCAACAGCTGAAGATCACCGAGACCTGCGTGCAGCTCGGACTGTTCACGTCGTTCGACGAGGCGAAGAAGAACCGCGGCTTCTTCGCCGGTCCCGAGCTGTACGCGTACCAGCTGCGCTACGTCGACGAGACCGCGCCGGCGCGCATCTCGTCGACGCACGAGCTCTACGTGCACGCCACCGGCGGCTACGTCTGGTTCCCCTTCGACGGCGCGGGCGTGCTCGATGAATTCTTCGTCATGCCGTGGGCGACGCTGGGGCTGCCGGTGTGGAAGACCGGCGGCGCCGCCTTCGCCGACGGCACAGTCATCGCCGACCGCGTCGCCAACTGGCACGCCACCGTCAGCGTCGGCTTGCAGTTGTTTTGACGCGGGTTTGCCGTTCGGTCGCCGGCTACGTCACCATCGGGCATGCCGTTCCGTCGTCTGTTCCTGTTGGTTGTCGTCGCCGCCGCTGCCTGCGAGCTGCCAGCCGACGCTCCCTACGGTCGCGCCTGCGCGGGCGACGCCGACTGCGGCGACTACGTCTGCGACGACAGTGTCTGCGTGCCGGTGCTCGGCTTCCTCGGCGGTGGCGAAGAAGGCGAAGGAGAAGGACAAGAAGGAGAAGGAGAAGAAGGAGAGGGAGAAGAAGGAGAAGGAGAAGAAGGAGAAGGAGAAGGCGAATGCGGCGTCGACGGCGACTGCGACGACGGCGACGCCTGCGACGGCGTCGAGGTCTGCGTCGACGGCGTCTGCACCGACGGCGACGCCCCCTGCAGCGGCGCGACCCCCTTCTGCGTCGACGGCGCCTGCTTCGCCTGCGCCGCAGCCGCCGACTGCGACGACGGCGCATTTTGCAGCGGACAAGAGCTCTGCCGCGACGGCGCGTGCGTGACCGTCGCCGCGGCTTGCAACGCCGCGCTCTCGTGCGACGAAGCGCTCGACGTCTGCACCGGCTGCGGCGCCGACGACGCCGCCTGCGACGACGGCGTCGCCTGCAACGGCGCCGAGACCTGCGACGCCGGCACCTGCCGCGCGGGCACCTCGGCCTGCACCGATGCCCAGAAGCCCGTGTGTGACGTCGGCGACGACATCTGCATCTGCGGCGACGACGGCGACTGCGGCGACGGGCTCGTCTGCAACGGCGTCGAGCGCTGCGTCGGCGGCAGCTGCGCGGCCGGACACGCCGTCGTCTGCGACCCCACCACGCCGAGCTGCGCCGAGCCCGACGGCGTCTGCGTCTGCCGCGACGACGGCGACTGCGACGACGGCGTCTTCTGCAGCGGCGTCGAGCGCTGCGTCGACGATGCCTGCGTGCGCGAAGCGCGCGTCTGCAGCGGCGGATTTTCCTGCAACGCCGGCCGCGACGCCTGCGACGTCTGCGACGACGCCGGCGACTGCAACGACGCTTTGTTCTGCACTGGCGCCGAGAGCTGCGTCGACGGCGGCTGCGTCGACGGCGCCGACCCTTGCGCCGCCGCCATCTGCGACGAAGTCAGAGACGCCTGCGACAGCTGCCGCAACGACGGCGACTGCAGCGACGGCCTCTTCTGCAGCGGCGTCGAGACCTGCGCAGACGACTGCCGCGACGGCGCCGACCCCGTGTGCGTCAACGGCTGCAGCGAAGCCAGAGACGCCTGCAACCAATGCGACGCCGCCGCCGACTGCGACGACGGCCTCTTCTGCAACGGCGCCGAATCGTGCGGCGCTGACGGCCTGTGCGTCGCCGGCAGCGCGCCGTCGTGCGCCAACGGCTGCAACGAGGCCAGAGACACCTGCAACCAATGCGACGCCGCTGGCGACTGCGCCGACGGCCTCTTCTGCAACGGCGCCGAGGTCTGCGGCGGCGACGGCCTGTGCGCCGCTGGCGCCGCTCCGGTGTGTGCAAACGGCTGCAGCGAGGCCAGAGACACGTGCAACCAGTGCGACGCCGCCGGCGACTGCGACGACGGCCAATTCTGCAACGGCGTCGAGAGCTGCGGCGCCAACGGCCTGTGCGCCGGCGGTGCGGCGCCGGTGTGCGCCAACGGCTGCAGCGAGGCCAGAGACACGTGCAACCAGTGCGACGCCGCTGGCGACTGCGACGACGGCCAGTTCTGCAACGGCGCCGAGACCTGCGCAGGCAACGGCCTGTGCGCCGGCGGCGCGGCGCCCACGTGCGTCAACGGCTGCAGCGAGGCGCGCGACGCTTGCAACCAGTGCGACAACGCCGCCGACTGCAGCGACGGTCAGTTCTGCAACGGCAGCGAGACCTGCGGCGGCGACGGCCTGTGCGCCGGCGGCGCCGCGCCGGCCTGCGGCGTCTTCGGCTGCAACGAACCCTCTGACCGCTGCAACGCCTGCGGCACCGCCAGCGACTGCGCCGACAACGGCCTCTTCTGCGACGGCGACGCGACCTGCAGCGACGGCGTGTGCGGCACGTCGGCGCCGCCCGCGTGCCCGGCCTTTGGTTGCAACGAGAGCTTCGACCGCTGCAACGAGTGCGCGGTCAACGCCGACTGCAACGACGAGCTCTCTTGCACCACCGATCGCTGCAGCAGCAGCGGCACGTGCACGAACAACTTCATCGGCGGCTGCATCGAGCCCTGACGCTGACGGTCAGCGGCGCAAGAAGCGCGCTGCAACTGCCGACGTCGTCACGCCGGTTGCTGCGACGTCTTGTCGAGAGCCTTCTCGATGGCCGTGAGCGCCTCGTATTTGAAGACAAGGCGACCCTTCTGCGGACCGTCTTTGTTCTCGATCTCGTTTCTGGGCTCGGCATCTTTGTCGAGGTCGATGACCGCGTGGCCGCCGTGCTCGAGGGCGCCGAACAGGATCTCTTCGGTCAACGGCTTCTTCACCTCGTCGCGAATGACCCGCTGCAAGGGTCGGGCACCCAGGACCTTGTCGTAACCCTTCTCACCGAGCCACGTCTTGGCAGGATCGGTGATGGCGAGGGTGATTTTACGATCTGCCAATTGCGCTTCGAGCTCGCGGATGAACTTGGCGACGATCTTCTCCATCGCTTCGGGCTTCAAGGGGTCAAAGGCGATGCGGGCGTCGAGGCGGTTTCTGAACTCGGGCGCAAACAAGTTCTTGTAGGCAACGTCGTCACCGCCAACGTTGGCGGCGTCGCCGAAGCCGATGCGGGCGCGGGCGAGGTCGCGGGCGCCGACGTTCGAGGTCATGATCAAGATGACGTGACGGAAGTCGGCGGGCTTGCCGTTGTTGTCCGTCAATTTACCGTGATCCATCACCTGCAACAGGATGTTGAAGACCTCGGGGTGGGCCTTTTCAATCTCATCCAAGAGCAAGACCGTGTGCGGCGTTTTGTTGATGGCATCGGTGAGGATGCCGCCCTGGTCGAAGCCGACGTAGCCGGGCGGGGCGCCGATCAAGCGGCTGACCGCGTGACGCTCCATGTATTCCGACATGTCGATGCGCAGGAAGCTGACGCCGAGGGTCTTGGCCAGCTGCTTGGCGACTTCGGTTTTGCCGACGCCGGTGGGGCCGGTGAACAAGAACGAGCCGATGGGCTTCTCGGGCTCACGCAGTCCAGCGCGCGACATCTTGATGGCCATGGCCACCTGATCGATCGCTTTGTCTTGGCCGAAGACGACCTTCTTGAGGTCGAGGTCGAGGCCCTTCAAGGCCTGTTTGTCGTCGACGCTGACCTGCTTGGGCGGGATCTGCGCCATGCGCGCGACGGTCTCTTCGATCTCTTTCTCGGTGACGATCGGCGTCGGGTCGCCCTCTTTGCGCACCTTCAGCTTCATGCCGGCAGCGGCTTCGTCGATGAGGTCGAAGGCTTTGTCGGGCAACTTGCGATCGTGCAGGTGCTTGGCCGAGAGCTTCACGGCCGCTTCGAGGGCGCTGTCGTCGTAGATGACGCCGTGAAACTCTTCATACTGTTTCTTCAAACCACGCAGAATCTCAATGCACTCGGCCTCTGAGGGCTCGTCGACGTCGATCTTCTGAAAGCGCCGGGCCAGTGCACGGTCTTTCTCGAAGTACTGGCGAAATTCTTTGTACGTCGTCGAACCCATGCAGCGC
>JANNAY010001281.1:0-7319 GCA_031384945.1 Deltaproteobacteria bacterium | reverse complement strand
GTCGTCCGCAGCCAGCAAGACGTCGGCGCGGCCATGGTCATCCTCTCCATCTCTGGCCGCAGCCTCGACAAGTTCGAAGTGGGCGAGCACAGCTTCCACTACGACGAGTCCTCCCTCGACCAGAACGAGCAGGTCTTCGTCAACGTCTGCGGCGGCGCCGACGACACCGCGTTCGACTACGACGCCCCCGCCCGCGACGGCACCATCACCATCGAAGACAGCCCCGAAGGCCTGCGCAGCGTCGACGTCCACACCGAGACCCCAACGATCGACAACAACACCGGCGCCGAGACGGGCGAAGTTGAGCTGAGCGACTCGAGCTTCTCGTTCCCGATGCAGGGCTGAGCGAGATCCTCACCAGACACGAAAGAGCAGGCCTGGCGGCCCGCTCTTTCATTTGGCGCTTCATTTGGTGCGAATCGAGGCGTGCAGCTTCTCGGCGACGAGCACGCTGCCGTCGATGACGAAGCGACCCACGGTGAGCTTGCAGGCGCTCTCGGGCACGGTGAGCAGCGTCGGGTCGACGACGCAGGCTGCGGCGCCCGCTTCGACGACGAGTGAGCCTTCGACGCGGGCGGGGGCGTCGGCGCCCACGACGACCTTGTCCAAGATGATGGTGGCCGAGGCGCCGGGCAAGACCTCGAGCGACGTCGAGAACAAGGGCACCTTGCCGCTCTGCAGCTGCAGGTCGAGCGAGCCCTTGAGGTGCAAGAGCTCAAGGCCGTGCGGGCCGGTCGCGACATCATCGACGACGACGTGGGCGCTGCCGCCGCCGCGGGCCACGACGGGGCCGGCGTTGACGAGGGCGTCGTCGAGCACGGCGTCGACGTGAACGGCGCCCGAAAACGCGACGCCGAGGTCGGTGGCGGCCTTGAGGCGTCCTGAGGCGCGCGCCGCCGCTTGCTGCACGTGCAGCTGCACCAGCGGTGCGGTGAAGCCGAAGTCGTCGACGACGAGGCCGACGTCGTCGACGACGAGGTCGACGCGGTGGTGCTTGTTCGACACGGCGATGGCGCCCTTCGCCTTGCCGGGCTTGAGCGTGAAGGGGACGCGACGCGGACCGACGTCGACGACGATGGTGCCGCCGTGCAGCTTGCCGTCGACCCCCGGCAGCTCAGCCGAGAACGACAACGGCACCGCGGGGTCGGCCGACTTGTCGATGCGCAAGCGCGCCGCCGCGGTGGTGCCCGCGTCTCTGACGTCGACGATGCTGTCGCCGACGTGGGCGTGGGCGCTGGCGACGCGGGCGTTGGCGTCGTCGACAGCGAGCGCGAAGGCGCCGCCGTTGATGTCGATGGCGAAGTCGAGGCGGCCGCTGCCGCTGACGCCTTCGATGACAAAGGCGGGCTGGCGCACGCTGGCGTCGACGACGTCGATGACGCCCTTCAAGGTGAGACGTCCGCGGGCCCAGGTGATGTCGAGGCGCGTAAGGTCGCCCGAGGTGATGGCGATGCCTGCGCCGAGGGCGATGGCGTCTTTGCGGGCGGTGACGTCGCTGGCGTCGACCTCGATGCCGCCGAAGTCGACGAAGTCTTGCTGCGGCGCTGCGTCGTCTGCCTTCTTCTCTTCTGGCTTTTTGGGCGCGAAGGCGAGGTCAAGCAACTACGACAAGCTCTCGGGCACGCGCAGGCCACGCAGCGCCAGCAGTGAGAGGTTGACGTCGGGCAGCCGTTCGACGTCGGCGACGATGTTGCCGTGGGCGTCGACGTAGACGCCGTGGACGACGACGCCGAGGGGCAATTTCAGCCCAGGCTCGAGGCGGCCGCGGGTCTCTTTGCGCTCGATGACGCCGCCAGTGCTGACGACGAGGTCGAGCACGATGCGGGCGCCGGCCTCGATGTCGACGTGAAACGGCCCGATCTTCACGCTCTGCGGCACGAGCGGGATGCGCACCGTCGCCTTGCCGCTGTCGGCCGCGCGCAAGATGTCTTGCAGCGACAGTGAGCCGGTCTCGACGTGAACGTCGCGCATGCCTTGCAGCGTCACCGGCGGCGCTGTCGTCAACGACGACGGCAGCTCGGGCTTCTTGTTGGCGAGTCCGGTGCGCTGCGCGAGGGCTTGCAAGTCGACCTCGAAGCGGTCGCTCTCGACGACGACGCTGGCGCCCTTGAGTTGCGATGGCAGCGTGGTCACAGGCGTCCTGCCGCGATCTCGGACTTCAACCACGGCAGCGTCTTGGCCAGCGCCGTCGCCGCGTCGAAGAGCGGCTCGTAGCCGAGGTCGTCGCGGGCGTTCTTCATCGAGTAGTGGTGCGAGGTGCCGAGCTGGGCGGCGACGAAGCGTGTCATCGGCGGCTCGCCCTTCAAGTCAAAAGCGCGCCAGGTGGTCTCGAGCACAGCGCCGGCCGCCTGCGCCAACGGATACGGGATCGACCTTGTCAGCGGCGGCAGTCCGAGCTCTTTGAACACGGTGTTGAGCCACTGCCACGGCACCACTGGGGCGTCGTCAGAGATGAAGTAGGCGCGTCCGGCGTTCTTGGGGTTCGGCCGATCGAGGGCGTCGGCGGCGAGCAAGTGCGCGTGCGCGCCGTTGTCGACGTAGGTGAGGTCGATCTTGTTGGTGCCATCGCCGACGATGCGCAGGCGCCCTGCTTTGTGGCGCGCCACGAGCCGCGGAAGAATGTGCGGATCGCCCGGTCCGTAGATGAGGTGCGGCCGCAGCGTCGTCGTCAACAACACACCGGGACCCTTCTTGTGCGCCTGCGCGTTCGCCGCGATCACGCGGCGCTCGGCCTCGGCCTTTGTGCGTCCGTAGTCGTAGAGGTGCTTCTTCGCGTACGGCAGCGTGTTGTCGGCATCGATGGCGTCACCGCCGTCGAACGTGACGCTCGGCGACGATGTGTGCACCAGACGCGGCACGCCGCGCGACAAACAAGCATCGATGACGTTCTGCGTGCCGTCGACGTTGGCGGATTCGTAGTCGGCGGCTTTGCCCCAGACGCCGGCCTTGGCGGCGACGTGAAAGACGACGTCTTTGCCGTCGACGACGTCTTTGACGACGCCGGCGTCGGCGACGTCGCCTTTGACGCAGACGGCGCCCATGGCAGCGACGTCGGGGTAGTCGCTGCGGCCGAGCACGACGACGTCGTCACCGCGCTCGACCAGCATCTTGACGATGCGCGCGCCGAGAAATCCGCCGCCGCCGGTGACCAGTGCTTTCATGCGCCGTCGCCTACCACGTCGACGCCGCTGACGTCGCCGCCGACGGCAAACGGCAACACCTGCAGCTTGTTCGCGGCCAATGTGGCGCGCACCGAGGCCTCAGCCTCGCGCGGCACGAAGCACAAGCTGACGTCGCCACCGCCGGCGCCAGATGGTTTGGCCACGCCGCCAAAGTCGCTGCAAATCGTCGCCGCCACGTAGTGCGCGGGCACCAACAGCGCGTCGCCGAGGGCCTCGCTGAGCGCTTCGAACTGCAGCGCCGCCCGCTCGACGGCTTGCAGCAGCGCGAGGGCGTCGTCGGCGTCGCAGGCCTCTTCGAATTGGTACGCGGCGGCGGCGAGCGGACGCACGAGGTGACGCTGCCGCTCGACGGCGAGCGCCGAGAAGCGGGCGAGAAACACGCGGGTGTCGGCGCTGACGCCTGTCCACACAGGCAGCAGCGCGATGGCCGCGGGCAGCGGCGCGACGGCGTCGACTTCGAGCACGTCGTCGGGTTTGCGCACGAAAGAGCAGACGCCGCCGTAGACGCTGGCGCAGACGTCGACGCCCGATCCTTTGCCCTTCTGAAATTGGCGGTGCGCGCGCTGGGCCCGCACGTGCAGCTCGTCGACGGCGATCTGGGGCAAGAGCGCGCGCAGCAGGGCGACACAAGCCGCGGCCGATGAGCCGAGCCCGTATTTTTCGTTGCCGCTGCGAAACGCGCCGGTGTCGACGACGATCGATCCGTCGACGTCGCCCGCTTCTGCGAGGCCGGCTTCTGCGAGAACGGCGTCGACGAGGCCGCCGTCGTCTTTGTCGATCGACAGCAGACCGCCTTGTCGCGTGCAGACGGCTCTGACGTCGACGGCGGCGACGACCGCGGGGTGTCCGAGCAGCACCGCGTACTCGCCCATCAACACCAACTTGCCCGGTGCGCTGGCGCGAATCACGCGACGCTCGCGGCGGGTCCGGCGGCGCAGACGTCGACACCGACGACGCCTTCGACGGCGCCGACGACCTTGACGACGGCGTCGACGTCGCCGGTGGCGCACAAGACCTTCACGTGGGGACCGGCGTCCATCGTGGCCCACGCGCCGGTGCCCTGCCCGCGCAGCGCGCGCACGGCGAGCAGCACGCCGATGGTGACGGGCTGAAAATAAAAGAAGCCCGGACGCGCCGCCAACGTCGTCGCGTGCATCTTCAACGTCGAATGCTCCATCAGCTCGCCTGTGCGTTCGAGGTCGCCCGCGACGACGGCATCTTCGGCGTCGTCGAGGTCTTGCTGGTGCGTTTGCACCCACGCCGCGTAGTACGGCGAGGTCTCTTTCGTGTGCTCCATCCCTTCGGTCGAGAGCGTCGACTTCTTGCCGACGGCGCACCTGACGACGACGAGGCGCACGTCGAGGGGTGACGAGATCGGGCGCGCGACGCAGTCGGCGCCGTCGCTGCGCTTGCCTTTGTCGAGCACGACGAAGCCGCCGAACACCGAGCGGGCGGCGCTGCCCGAGCCCATGCGCGCCAACGCTGAGAGCTCGCCTGCGTTGGCGTCGAGGCCGAAGCAGCGCGCCGACGCCAACGCCAACGCCGCGAACGCCGACGCCGACGACGCCAGCCCCGCCGCTGTCGGCACGTCATTTCTCGACGTCACTTTCACCCGCTCGCTGCGGCCCGTCAGCGCGCGCACGCGATCGACGAACGCGAAGACCTTGCGGGCTTCGCCGGCGCTGACGTCGTGGCCGTCGAGCACGAATTCGTCGGCTGGCGCGTTCGACGCAAGCTCGACGCGGGTCTGCGTGCCGAATTTGTCGAGGGTCAACGACAGGCTGCCGACGTCGGGCAGGTTGAGCCCCGGCGTCAGTCCGGCGCGCTTGCCCCAGTATTTGATGAGGGCGATGTTGGTGTGTGCGTACGCAGTGGCCACAGGCCACGCTGTCGTCGTCGTCGCTCACGCGCAAGGCGTCACGGCGGCCAGGCTTCGTTCAGGTCGTCAGGTCGGTCAGCTCGAGCTCGACCTCTTCCCACTTGGCGACGAGCACGGCGATGGCGGTGGTGAGCGACTGCTCGTGGTCTTGCAGCTTCTTCACCTCGGCCGCAGCGGTGCGCTCGAAGTAGCCGTCTTCCATCCACCGCGCCTCGATCGCGCGCTTCTCGGACTCGTTCTTGTCGATGTCCTTCAACAGCTGATCGCGCTTCTTCTCGAGCTCTTTCAGCCGGTTCTTCTTCTTCTTCTGCTCTTCCCACGACAGCGACCCCGCCGGTGTCGACGACGACGACTCCGCCTTCCGCTCCTGCTTCGCCTTGTCGGCGACGGCGTCGGCGTCGAGGTGGTCGTCGTGTTGGGCGGCGAGGTAGGCGGCGAAGTCGCCCTGGAAGTCGGTCATGCCGGTGCGCGTGAGCTCGATGACGCGCGTCGCGAGAGCGTCGACAAAGAAGCGGTCGTGCGAGACGAAGACCAAGGTGCCTTCGAACTCTTCGAGAGCGCCGATCAGCGATTGGATCGCTTCGATATCGAGATGGTTGGTGGGCTCGTCGAGCAGCAACAGGTTCGGCTTCTCGACGATCAGGCCCGCGAAGACGAGGCGTGCGGCCTCGCCACCCGAGAGCGCAGCCACGCGCTTTTTGACGTCGTCACCCGAGAACAGCACGCGGCCGAGCTGCCCACGCGTGAACGCGATGCCCTCGTCTTTGACGATGCGCGTGAGCCACGACAGCGGCGTGTCGTCGTCGTCGGCGAGGATCTCTTTGTGGTCCTGGGCAAACCAGCCGAGCTGCACCTCGTGGCCGACCTTCACGTCGCCTTCGTGGTCGTCGATCTCGCCGGCGATGATCTTGATCAGCGTCGACTTGCCGAGCCCGTTCTCGCCAATGATCGCCACCTTCTCGCCGCGGCGGATGGTGAGCGTCACATCCTTGAGCACCTGCTTCTCGCCGTAGCTCTTGTTGAGGTGCTTGATCTCGACGACCTCTTTACCACTGGGTCGGGTCACCGCGAACTTGAAATACGGTGCACGTCTCGACGAGGGTGGCAGGTCTTCGAGGTCTTTCGCCAGCTTCTCGATCTGCTTCTTTCGCGAGGCAGCTTGTGTTGCTTTGCTGGCCTTGGCGCCGAAGCGATCGACGAACGCCTGCTTGTGCGCGATCTGCCCCTGGATGTTCTCGATCGCGGCCTCTTTCTGTTCGCGCGCGAGCTCTTTGGCGGCCATCGCTTTCGACCAGTTGCCCGCGAAGAGCGTGACGGTGCCGTAGTCGATGTCGAGCGTGTGCGTGGTGACGGCGTCGAGAAAGCGCGCGTCGTGCGAGATGACGCAGACGGTGCCGTCGAACGCGGCGATGTACTTCTCGAGCCAGCGGATCGACAAGATGTCGAGGTGGTTGGTCGGCTCGTCGAGCAGCAACACATCCGGACGACCGAGCAGCACCTGCGCCAGCAACACCCGCAGCTGAAACCCGCCCGACAGCGTGCCCAGCCGCTGCCGGTGCACGTTCATCGGGATGCCCAGACCGGCGAGCACGGTCTGCGTGCGAGCCTCGAGCGTGTAGCCGTCGTTGGCGCCGATGACTTCTTCAGCGTCGGCGAGGGCGACAGCAGCGCCGTTGACGCCGAGGTCGGCGGCTTCTTGTGCGGCGTCGCGCGCCTTCATCGCCCCCCACACCTCGGGGTCGCCCTGCATCGCCACGTCGAGAATGGGCTGGTCAGCGTCGAGAAACCGGTCTTGGCGCAGCACGCCGAGCCGCGTGTTCTTCGGCAGCGACGCAGTGCCTTCGCTGGCCTCTTCGTCACCGACGAGGATCTTCATCATCGTCGACTTGCCCGAGCCGTTGGCGCCGACGAGGCCATACCGGCACCCGCGGTTCATCTGAACACTGACGCCTTCGAACAACATCCGCGCCGCGTAGCGCTTGCCGAGATTCTGCAGAGAAAACACAGCGCCTCTCTACGCGCGCCGTCGTCGTTTTCAACGGCGCCCCACGTCGTCGATCGCTGGCTCTGCTGAGATTCCTTCTCCTCCCCTCCTACCCCGTAGCGGCCAGCGCGCTTGAGCAGAGCGACAACGTTTGAGCCGCGCCCACGGGCTCACGATTCATCACATCGTCGAGCAGGGGCATCGTCGTCGACGAAAGGCCCCCGCGGGAGGCTGCATCTTCGAGCTCCTGGTCTCAGTTTCGACGACGTCACGG
>JANNAY010001176.1:0-1645 GCA_031384945.1 Deltaproteobacteria bacterium | reverse complement strand
GGCGATGGCGACGGCATCGCCGCCGACGATGACGAGGTCGTCGAAGCCGTCGCCATCGACGTCGGCAGCAGCGACGAGGTCGGCGTCGATGGAGCTGACGGCGACGGCGTTGCGCAGCCCCTCGGGGCCGCCGCCCGCGATGAAGATGCCGGCGCCCCCGCAGGCCTGGACGACGTCGACGAAGCGGTCGTCGCCGTCGACCTCGGCGGCCACCGTCGACCGCGGCGACGGACACCCGATCGCCGTCGGGCCCGCGCCCCCGAGCGAGAGCGCCCGCAGCGCGTTGTCGCTGACCGCGTAGAGGCCGTCGGCGATGACGAGGTCGACGACGTCGGCGCCGGCGTCGATGTCGACGGCCGAGGGTTGTCCTGAGAGAAACAGCCTGACGTTCGAGTCGTTGGCGGTGACGGCGCTGTCGTCGAAGCCGTCGCCGTCGAGGTCGCCGACGACGCTGACCGCGGCGCCGACTGCGACCACGAAGACGGTGACGTTGTCGTCGCGGCCGAAGCGGTCGAAGAAGCCGGCGCCGTCGGTGACGTAGACGCCGCCCGCGCCGACGTCGACATCGCGGCCGTCGCCGTCGAACCGCAGCAGCACCAGCGGCTCGAGTGGTTCTCCTTCTCCTTCTCCCTCGCCTTCGCCTTCGCCTTCGCCTTCGCCTTCGCCTTCGCCTTCTCCCTCGCCTTCTCCCTCGCCTTCTCCGACGACGTCGCCTTCGCCTTCGCCTTCTCCGACGACTTCGTCTTCGCCTTCGCCGTCGCCGCCGTCGCCGCACCGGCCGTCGACGCAGGCGCTGGCCAACGGCGGACACGCGGCGTCGCTGGCGCAGCGAATCCCGTCGTCGAAGAGCGACGAGATGGAGCAGGCGGGCAGGGCGAAGGCGAGCAAGAGGCCGCGGGTGGGGGACATCGCCATCACCCTAGGCAGGGACCGTCAGACCTGATCCCGCCGAACGGACGGTGTCGCAGTTGCGATTGCGTCGCCAAATCACGAGGTTGCCTTCCCCGACGTCGGCGCTTTGCGTCAAGGCCGGTGTGGGATAGAGCCAGACACCAGAGGTCCACGATGCGCAGCCTGCCATTTCCGCGACGCCTTCAGCTGGTGAAGCTGCTGCGGGCGCACGGCCTGCGTGACGTCGAGCGTCTGCGTGAAGACGAGCTCAAAGAGGCCCTCGCCCGCCTGCGCATCTTGCTGCCCGATCAGCAGGGCGCGTTCGCGCCAGCGCCGTCGACGACGCCGCCGTCGTCGGCCATGGGCGGCGCCCGCTCCGGCCCGGCTCCCGACCCCGACGACGACGACCCCCACGCGTTGCCGCGCTTTCGCGAGCCGCGGGCGTTCTTGCCCGACCACGAGCGCACGTTCTTCCGCCTCGTCGCCGTCAAACCGCGCCAGCTCTTCCTGACCTGGGACCTCCACAAAGACATCGCCCGCGATCGTCCGACGTGGATCCAGATCATGGTGGCCGACTTTCTCGGCGACCCGCCGTCGCGCGACGCCCTCGCCGCCCAGCACCCCAGCTACACCGTCGACGTCGATGCCCGCGCCGCCGGCTGGTACGTCTCGATCCCCGGCGAGCGCAGCGCCGTCGTCGCCGCCCTCATCGTCGACGGCGTCCGCGTCGCCATCTCGAACCTCGCGCTCACGC
>JANNAY010000403.1:0-2962 GCA_031384945.1 Deltaproteobacteria bacterium | reverse complement strand
TCGCCTGCGCCTCGGCCATCGATCGATCGAGCGACTGAAAGCCGCGGCCGGCGATGTCGTCGAGCAGGTCCTGCTTGGTGCGCCAGTGGTGGTACGGCGCCTGGTGCGAGACGCCGGCGCGCCGGGCCACCTCGCGCAGCGACAAATTCGCCGGACCGTTCTCAGCAAGCACCTCGCGCGCCGCCGCAAACACCGCTTCGCGCACGTCTTGTTTTGCTTCGACCATGGTGGGGCAGCATCGCCACCGTCCTTGACAGCGTCAACCGCACAACCTCGCCTGACGACTGCGCGCCAGTTGACGCTGTCAACACCGCGCACGCACCATGGGCCATGCGCGTCTTCTTCTCTGCCTGCGCCTTCTTCGTCGTTGTCTGCGCCGGCTGCGACCCCGACGTCCGCGACTACGACCACGGCGGCGACGTCGTCGTCCACCACCTGAACATCGGCATCGGCAACGTCTACGCCCTCGAAGGCGAAGACGGCGTCGTCGTCGTTGACCTCGGCGAAAAAGGCGACTTCGCCGACATCGAAGGCGCCCTCGACTTCGCAGGCATCGCACTCGCCGACGTCACCCTGGTGGTCATGACCCACGGACACTTCGATCACCTGGGGCCCGCCAAAGAGTTTCAAGACGAAGGCCTCGTCATCGCCCTCGGCGCTGACGACGTTGACTTCGCCGAAGACGGCTTCTCTGAGCCGCCGCCGTCGCAGACCCCCGAGGGTGACGTGATTCGCGTCGTGCTCGACAAGGGCTTTCCGTCGTTCACCCCCGACCTGTCGTTGGGCAGCGAGCTCGACCTGCACGGCTTCGGCGTCGCCGGCCGCGTCGTCGGCACGCCAGGCCACACCAAGGGCAGCGTCAGCGTGATGCTCGAGAACGGCGACGTCTTCGTCGGCGACCTCGTCAGAGGCGACCGCGAAGGATCGGGGCCCGACCCGCACCAGGGGGTCGCCGTCACCCACTACTTCTCCGAGAATCCCCGCGGCGACGTCGATGCCGTCGACGCCCTCATCACCGACGGCGGCCGCCTCTTCTTTCCCGGCCACGGCCCCTTCTTCGACGCCGACTCGCTCAACGCCTGGTCCGTCGACCGCCGCGCCGAGCTCGACGCGCCCGCCTACTGATGCCGCCGCCGGTTCTCTTGTCGCGCACCGTCGACCTCGTGCGCGCCGAGCAGCGCGTGCGCTTCACCGTCGACGGCAGCGGCATCCACGTCAGCGGCGCCGACGCCCTCGACGTCGCCGTCGACAGCGCCACCGCCGTCGACGACGTCGTCCGGCGCATGCTGCGGGCCCGCGATGACGCCGGCTGGGTCGTCGTCTTTGACGAAGCGCGCCGGCGTTGGGGCGACGACGAAGAGAGCACCGAGCTCAAAGCGCACGTGAGGTGGCACGACGTCGGCGGCGTGCGGCTGCGCGAGGTCAACGGCGCCCAACTGTCGAGCCGCTACCTCCGCTGCGTCAGACAGCTCGAGCTCGCCCGCGTCGACGCCGATGAGCGACCGCTCTGGCGCTACAACACCTCGATCACCGAACGCGCGAGCACCAGCGGCCCCGACGTCGAATTCGTCTCCCTCGCAGACGGCAGCGCAGGCGTTCGCGTCACCGGCTCCTCCACCGGCGCCACCGGCCACGAAGACTACGACGAGGTCGACGTCACGCTGCGGCTCAGCGACGGGCAACCGGCGCGCTGAGGTATCAGCGGGCAGAGTCTCAGCCCCACCAACGCTGTTTGCCGTGCCAGACGCGCAGGATCTCGATCGCGTCGGGCCCTTGCCGGTACGGCAGTACGTAGTTGTCGATGACAAGCTCGCGGACGCCAGGACGACGCCGCACCGGTCGCCCCATGAGGGGAGTGATGAGCAGCTGCGCGCGCTCCTCGATGTCGGCCACGACGCGCAGCGCAGCTTCAACGTTGTCTTGAGCGATGTGGACCGCGATCGCGTCCAAGTCATCCTGCGCAGCCGTCGTAAAGACGACCTTCATCGAGGCTGCCGCATCCCCTCCAGCTTGGCGCGAAGGGCGGAGAAGACCTCGGTGGCGTCGACGAGCTCGCCGCGGTCGGCAGCGGCAACACCTTCATCGATGGCTGCGAGATAGCGCTGGTGCTCTTCAAAGCCCCGGAGGACGTCATTGACGAGTTCGTCAACGCTCAGGCCCGAGGCCTTTGCTTCGCGGCGGAGCGTGGCATCAACGTCGTCGTCGAGCTTGAGGGTGAGGCTAACCATCTCCACAGAATAGGATTTCGGTCTCACCGCGTCGAGGTGTGGCCTCAAGCCGAGCGGGCGGGTGGGGAAGAACGACGAGGTTGGTATAGGTTCCCCCCGCCATGAACCTCGCCAAGTACTCGCCCAAAGCCCAAGCCATCCTCGTCGAATCGCAGAAGGTGGCGCGCGCGCGCCAGCACCAAGCGATCGAGCCCGAGCATTTGCTCGCGGCGCTGCTCGTCGACGAGCTCGGCAAAGCAGTGCTCGACCGCGTCGGCATGAAGATCGCCGATGTGCAGCAGAAGCTCGAGGTCGAGCTGACGAAGCTGCCCAAGGTGGCCGGGGCGTCGAACTATCTGTCGCCGCGGTTCTTGAAGGTGACGGCCGGCGCCGAGGTCAACGCCACCAAGCTCGGCGGCAAGCTCGTCGACGCGTCGCATTTGCTGTCGGCGTTGGCTGATCCGTCGACGAATTCGGGGGCGCCGGGTCGGCTCTTGCGCGACCACGGGGCCAGCAAAGATCGCATCGAGCAGTCGCTCAAGGTGTCGCCGAAGGGCGGCACCATCGCCGAGACACCGACGGGTGATGGCACCGCGCTGCAGAAGTACGCCATCGACCTCGTGCAGAAGGCGAAAGACGGCAAGCTCGATCCGATCATTGGGCGTGATGACGAGATGCGACGCATCATTCAGGTGCTGTCGCGGCGGTCGAAGAACAACCCCGTGCTCATCGGCAAGCCGGGCGTCGGCAAGAAC
>JANNAY010001146.1:0-6188 GCA_031384945.1 Deltaproteobacteria bacterium | reverse complement strand
CCTGGAGCGGCAGCTCGATCATGACGGGCAGCTCAGAGGTGTTGAAGGCGACGGCGCGGCCGCTGGCTCTGCCTGCGTGTCTGGATCCGTCGAGTCCGGCGGCCATGCCTTCGGCGGCGGGGGCTGCTTCGTCGGCGACTTTGCCGTCTTCGTCTTCTTTGGCGCCAGCTTCTTCTTCTTTGCCATCGTCGTCGGCAGCAGCCGGACCCAGCAACGCGAGGTCGAGGGCAGCATCGACGTCGACGTCATCGCCGGTGCCGTTCTGCACAGCGATGATCACGTTGAGCTTCATCTTGTCGTAGCCGGCCTCGACGACGTCGACGCGCCGCAACACGATCTCGACCTTGCCGTCGGCGGGACCGCTGCCGTCTTTCACCTGGGCGCCCGGACAAGAGGCGACCACGAAGGCCGTGACGACGAGAAGGGCGCGCGGAAGAGCGTTCATCCGGCTGGCTTAGAAGCGATGCCCACCAGACACAACACAGCCCGCCCGCTACCCTTTGCGCGTGCGCTCTCTCGTTCTCCTCTTGTTGCCCCTCGCCTCGTGCTCGCTCTTCCTCAACACCGCTCCGGGTGAGGGCGAAGGCGATGACGACGTCGTCGGAGAGGGCGAAGGCGAAGTCGGCGGAGAAGGAGAAGGAGAAGGAGAAGGAGAAGGAGAAGGAGAAGGAGAAGGAGAAGGTGAGGGAGGAGGAGAGGGAGAAGGATAAGGAGAGTGAGAAGGAGAAGGAGAGGGAGAAGGAGAAGGAGACGTCCGCTTCGACGACGGATGCGCTGACGGCAGCGACGACGGACTCGGCGCCTACGACGGCATCGCTGCTTGCAACGGCGCCTTCACCATCCTCACCGGCTGCGTCGACGGAGCCGGCGTCGACAGCTGCGTCGCCGCGTCCGACCTCTGTCAGGAGAACTGGCACGTCTGCGCAACGTCGCTGGAGGTGACGAACCGCCTCGAAGGCGCCACCTGCTCAGCGCTGGTGCGACCCAACACCTTCTACGCAACGCTCGTCTCCGGACCGGGCAGCGGCCTCTGCGACACGAGCGGCTTCAACGACGTCTTCGGCTGCGGCACGGCATCGCAGACGAGCGGCAGCTGCGGCGCCCTCGATCGGCGGGTCGCTAACGCGTGCAACGTCGGCGCCTTCTCGTGCCTCAACGACGCCAACGAGCAGCAGCCCTTTCACGAAGCGGTGTTCCTGCGCCACGGCAGCGACGTCGACGGCGGCGTCTTGTGCTGCCGCGACGATCCGGTCGCGCCCTTCTGTGAAGCCGACCGCACCTCCCCTCTCGTCGACGGACGCGCGCTGGTGCCGCCCAGCGCGGGGCAGAGCGGGCCGCGCTTGCCGGTCGGCAGCGGCCTCAACGGCAGATCGTTCGCGCTGCTGCGATTCGCCGACGGCTTCACACCGTCGACGACGTCGGCCACCTTGCGCGTGCACCTGCTCGCGCCCGACGGCGGCGGGGGTGTCAACGGCGACATCCACATCAGCGACCTCGAAAACGCCGACGACGAGGCCGCCTGGGGTCCCAATTCGACGTGGCTGCTCAGCGACACCGTCGGATGGTCGACGGTGGGCTCGCCGCCGCCGCTCGGTCCACACATCCAGACGGTGAACGCCGGCAACGTGCCCGTGGTGAGCGGCGCCAGCGTCGACGCCGCGCTGCCGATGGCGTTGGTGCGGGCGGCGCGTCCAGCCCCGCAGCCGACGCTCGTCATCGAAGCCGCCGGCGCGGACAACGTCGACGTCGACGTCAACGCCGCCGACCGGCCGCGGCTGTTCTTGCGCGGCGTGAACCCGTGCATCCCCTGAACGGCGAACGAGGATTCGACGTCGTGGTCGACGCGTCGTAGCGTGCCCGCGTGACCCAGGACCCCAAAGCCCCGACCACCATCGCTGGCGACCTCAGCCGCGAGTCGACCGTGGTCTCTGGCGCGCCAGCGTCGCCGCAGCAGCGGCAGCCCGCGCGGCTCGGCCGCTATTCGTTGATCGAGCGGCTCGGCGTCGGTGGCATGGCCGAGGTCTATTTGGCCGAGCAGGCCGGTGCCGCCGGTTTTGCCAAAAAGGTCGTCGTCAAACGCATCTTGCCCCACCTCGCGGCCGACACGCAGTTCGTGCAGATGTTCGTGCGCGAGGCCAAGGTCGCCGCGCGCGTCAGCCACCCCAACGTCGTGCAGATCTACGAGCTCGCCGAAGAGCAGGGCGAGATCTTCATCGCGATGGAGCACATCGACGGCCTCACCCTGCACCGCCTCGCGGCAGCAGCGTGGGAGCAGGGTCGCGCCGTGCCCATCGACGTCGTCTTGCGCACCATGGCCGACGCCGCCAACGGCTTGCATGCCGCGCACATCTTGCGCGACGAGCAGGGTCGCACCGTGAACCTCGTTCACAGAGACGTCAGCCCCGACAACTTGATGGTGAGCAAAGACGGCGTCACCAAGGTGCTCGACTTCGGCATCGCCAAGGGTGACCTCGGCGGACCGAAGACCAAGACGGGCAACCTGCGCGGCAAAATTCCGTTCATGCCGCCCGAGCAAATCAAAGGCGAAGTGCTCGACGGCCGCGCCGACCTCTACGCCCTCGGCGTCAGCGCCTACTGGATGCTCACCGGTGAGCGCCCCTTCGATCGCCAGTCCGACTGGCACACGATGCAGGCGATCTTGAACGACGAGGCGAAGCCCGCCTCGACGCACAACGCGCAGGTGCCAAGGGGTCTCGACGAGCTGCTCGCGCGCCTGTTGCAGAAAGACCGCGAGAAGCGCCCGGCCACCGGCAAAGAGGTCGCCGAAGCCTTTGAAGACCTCGCCTCGCCGTCGTCGGTGGGCGGCAAGAAGACCACCGTCGCGTTTCTCGCCGACGTGCTGCCCTCGACCAATTCGCGCGGCAACCCCGTGAGCGAGGTCAAGCCGACGGCGCCGCCGCCGCCACCGCGCGTGGTCGAACAGCCCGAGCTCAAGCAGGTGCTCGCCCAGGTGATCGCCGAGCCGACCTCGAGCGCGACGCCGTCGTCTGAGGTGCGCAGCACCATCCCCTTCCTCTCCGCCGAAGCCGCTGATGCGCCGTCGGATGCGTTGCCGCCGCCATCAGCGTCGTCGTCGTCAGCGGGTCCGGCACCAGCGTCGCAGCAGGTGAAGACCGGCGAAGAGAAGCCGATCGTGAAGCCCGTGACGATGCCGTCGGGGCCGAACGCCATCTCAGACATCCTCAGCGGGCCAGCGCGCTCCGGTCCACCGGTCACGCTGCTGGTCTTCGGCCTCGTCGCCGTCGTCGTCGGCGTCTTCGCCTTTGTCTTCGTCGTCTTGCCGAAGCTCAACGCCGCCACGACCGTCGCCGACGCGGGCACTGTCGTCGCAGCACCCGACGCCGGCACACCCACGGTGTTGGTGCGGCCACCGCCGGTCGAGAAGGTCACCGTCGAGGCCAGGGGCGCACCCTCGCGTGTGCGGTGGAAGTCGGGCAGCGAGGTGCTCGGCCTCGGCGAAGGCAAGCTGCAGGTGCCGTCGACGGCGAACACGTTGACGGCCGAAGACCTGCGCCGCGGCTTCTCGGTCGAGGTGCCGATCGAAAAAGGCGTCGCCGACTACGGCGCCCTGCCCGGCGGCACGGTGATCATCGTGCGGCGCAGCGAAGGCACCACGATCATGCTCGGGGCTGACGATGTGTCGACGCAGCGCAAGCTGAAGCTGCCCAACGGCCACTACGTCTTTCACATCGACACCAAGGGCAAGAAGAAAGACCTCACCATCGAGGTGCAGACCAACAAGCAGATCACCCTCGACGCCAAGTAGCCGCGCGCCGTCTCAGCGGGCGACGTCGACAAACCACCGCCACCTACATTCGTGGGCGTTTGGTCACAGTTCTCCCTCCGCCGATCGGCCGACAACTTTGCCGGGATGGAGGCTTTTGCATGACGAACATTTCAGCAGCGACCACGGTCGCTCGGGCCCCGGCCGCTTTGTCACGCGTCGAACAAGGCCAGGACACGATCCGCCGCGGTGAATCGGGCGACGACGTCAAGGCCATGCAAGAGCTGCTCATCGCGAAGGGCGCCCGGCTCGACGCCGACGGCAAGGCTGGACGGCTCACCGAGCGCGCGGTCAAAGACTTTCAAACCTCGCAGGGCCTGATCCCCGACGGCGTCGTCGGGCCGCTCACGCTGCGCGCGCTCATGACGGGCGACGGGCCGACGCCGCAGACGCGGACCGCGACAGGGGCGCCAACGACGACGACGAAGCCGCCGCCGCTGCCGCCTGCGCCTTCTTCGTCTGCTGCTGCTGCTTCGCTCTATGACGAGCCGCCCACTGCACCGTCAGCGCCGATCGCGCGCGGCCAGCAGCAGGCGCCGATCCCGGGGTATGCGCCGGCGAAGCCCACGCCCGCCGTCGTCGCCAAAGCCAACGAAGTGCTGCGCGGCGGCCAGCCCATCGGCTCGAGCGTGCCCTTCGAGGCCGACGGCAAGCGCTACATCGCCCGCGTCGAGTGGCACAAACACCCCGCCACCGACAACGTCTCGGCCGGCCTCAAAGACTGGCACCGCGGTGTCACGGTGTACGCCGAGAAGTAGACGATTCACCAGACAAACAAGAAGCCGCAGTCGACGCCATCGTCGTCTGCGGCTTTTGCAATTCTAGCGAAAATTTTTCGGATTCAATCGAAACTGAAAACTACAGCTCTTCCACAGCCGGATAGTTTGAGATCTTGTCTCTGCTCAGCTTCCAGGCCTGCTGCATGATCCACGAGAGAGGGCGCTCTTGCCGTTCGGCTTCGCGCTGCATCTCGTCGAGCATCTCGGTCGGGAAGTAGAGGCTCTGCTTTTTCTTGTCGCCCTTCACGCAGCGTTACCTCATGTGGCCAGGCTCCTCCCGACGACGTCAAACGTCGCCGGGGTGAGCAGCCGGTTGGTGCGCGGCACCTCTCGGCGCCCACGGGATCCACCGTAAGCGGCGTCTGCTCTCAACTCAAAAAAACAGACACGCGCGGAATGCGGCGCCCACCGACTCCACCGCACCCACGGTGTGCGACGAGGCTTCACGGTTGGGCAAAAGACACTAGAAGCCTGCCCATGACCACGATCGTCGCCGTCAAACGTCAAGGTTCTCTCGTGATCGCCGGCGACGGCCAGGTGTCGATGGGCAACACCGTCGTCAAAGGCACCGCCCGCAAGGTGCGCCGCCTCAACGACGGCAGCGTCGTCGCGGGCTTCGCCGGATCGACGGCGGATGCGCTGACGCTGTTCGACCTGTTCGAGCAGAAGCTGAAAGAGCACGGCAACAACATCACGCGCGCCGCGGTCGAGCTGACCAAAGACTGGCGCAAAGACAAAATCTTGCGTCGCCTCGAGGCGCTGATGCTGGTCGGCGACAAAGAGAAGTTCTTTCTCTTGAGCGGCACCGGCGACGTGCTCGAACCCGACGGCGACTGCCACGCCATCGGCAGCGGCGGTCCGTTTGCGTTGGCGGCGGCGCGGGCGCTGTGCGCGCACACGCAGCTGTCGGCGCGCGAGATCGCCGTCGAGTCGCTGCGCATCGCCTCTGAGATTTGCGTCTTCACCAACAACAACGTCGTCGTCGAGGAGCTCACGTGAGCCTGAAGAGCGAGATGTCATTTACGCCGCGCGAGATCGTCTCTGAGCTCGACCGCTTCATCGTCGGACAGCACGACGCCAAGCGCGCCGTCGCCATCGCGCTGCGCAACCGCTGGCGCCGAAAGCGCGTGCCCCCGCCGCTGCGCGACGAGATCGCACCGAAGAACATCTTGCTGATGGGCCCCACCGGCTGCGGCAAGACCGAGATCGCCCGGCGATTGGCCAAGCTCGATCGCGCGCCCTTCGTGAAGGTCGAGGCCACCAAGTTCACCGAGGTCGGCTACGTCGGCCGCGACGTCGACTCGATGGTGCGCGACCTGGTCGAGGTCGCCGTGAAGATGGTGCGCGAAGAGGCCATGGCCGACGTCGTCGAGCGCGCCAAAGTTGCGGTGATCGAGCGCCTGCTCGACGCGCTGCTGCCCCGACCGCCGTCGCAGCAGCGGGCAGGATTCTTTGGTCAGGGTGTGCCCTTCGACCAGGCAGCAAATGCCCCCGTTCCGGCGGCTTCGTTGGACGATCGAACCCGCGAGAAATTTCGCGGCATGCTCGAGCGCGGCGAGCTGGAAGACCGTGAGATCGAGCTCGATCTCGCCGCTGCGGCGCCG
>JANNAY010001092.1:0-2043 GCA_031384945.1 Deltaproteobacteria bacterium | reverse complement strand
GGCCTGCAGAGCGCGCGCGCGCCCAACGGCCTCGACTGCTCCACCAGCTTCTGCGTCGACCTTGGCAACAACACAGGCGTCGACTTCGGCGACGTCTGCGGCAACGGCCGCATCGACAGCGGCGAGGTCTGCGACGACGGCCGCGACTTCTACAACGACGCCTGCGACGCCACCTGCACCGTACCGCGCGCCAGCAACCTCGAGACCAACTTCTGCGGCAACCTGATCGCCGAAGCCTTCAGCGGCGTCGAAGACTGCGACGACGGCAACTTGCAAGACTTCGACGGCTGCACGCGCTTCTGCACCTTCGACACCGGCACACCCACTGGCTGCGGCGACGGCGTCGTCGAATGCCCCGGCGAAGAATGCGACGACGGCAACACCGACGACAACGACGGCTGCAGCGCCCGCTGTGTGCGCGAGCAGCCGCGCAATTTCTTTCTCGGACAGGTGCCGCCCGGCGATCCGTTCTCGAGCGCCGGCTGCGGCTTCTGGGGCGAAGGCGAAAACACGCTGCCGAAAGACGGCGACAGCGTCGAATTCGTCGTCGACATCGCCCTCGAAGGCGCCCCCGTCGTCGACCTCGCCGTCAGCAACGTCGACGTCAGCTTCAGCGCCGCCGTCGTGCTCGGCGATGTCATCGCCAGCAACAGCGCCAACCTCGTCTTCAACGGACCCGCCGCCGTCGGCAGCGTCGAGGTCAACGGCAGCGCCACCGTCGAAGCCGCTGGCGTCGTCGGCGACAACCCCGTGCTCGTCGTCGACCGCGACATCGTCGTCGTGAACGGCTCGCAGGTCATCGCCCGCGGACCGGTGCTGTCGGCGCCTGGCGATTTCGACGAGGCGTTCTTGAACGTCGAGAGCGGCTTCGGCGGCGACCTCGTGCTCGCCGGCAGCGGCCAGCACGTCGTGCGCACGCTCAACGTCACCGGCGACCTGCGCATCGCCGGCGGCGAGCCGCCCAGCGAGGGCAACATCGGCATCCGCGGCGAAGATGGACCGGCCGGCATCTCGGTCGGCGGCGCCTTGATCGCGGTGGCGCTCAACGACGGCGAGAGCCCGCGCGGCGCGGGCGACGAAATCGTCGTCTTCGCCGACGGCGACTTGCGCCTCGATGGCGCCTTCAGCGGCCGCGTCGTCTTGCGCACAGGCGAGCACGACGTCCGTGGCGACGACGCTGGCGGCACGCGGCTGTCGGTCGGCGAGCAGCTGGCGACGGGCTTCGCCATCCCGCAGATCACCATCGCGCGCTTCGGAGATCTCTTCGGCCTCGGCGAGCTCGTCGTCGACGACGGCGTCGCCATCCTCGGCGGCGACCTCGGCGCCCTCGGCGTCACGGTCGTCAACGGGCTGCTGGTCGGCGGCCGGCGCATCGAGTGCGAGGCGCTCGAGGTGCGCGGAGGACGCTTCGTCGCCCCCGACGACCTCATCGTCAGCAACATGATCGTCGACGACGGCTTCGTCGCCAACGGCGGCGCCGTGCACGTCGGCGGCTTCGTCGAGACGCGCGGCCCGGTCATCTTCAGCGACCTCGAGATCACCGGCTCGACCTCCTTCGTCACCGCCGACGGCGCCCCCTTCGTCGTCGACGGCACCTTTCGCGCCGTCGGCAGCGTCGACGATCCGTTCATTCTTGAGAGCTTCACCGCCGGCGTGCCCTTTGAGTTTCGCTTGCTCGACCCCGCTGGCGTCGACGTCGACTTCGTCGCCGTCAGCGACTCACACCACGTCGGCGCCTTCTTCATCGACCCCGTCCACTTCGAAGACCGCGGCGGCAACCTCGGCTGGGTCGCCGGCGCCGGCGCTGTCTGCGGCAGCCTCGTCGCCCGCGGCGGCGACGTCGTCTTGTTGAGCGACGCCGACGTCGCCGCCTTTGTCGCCGACAGCGTCGAGTGCATCGACGGCGACCTGGTCATCGGCGCTGACGTCACCAGCGCCGACCTCGACGGCCTCGTCATCGTCACCGGCGACATCACCATCGATCAGACCGCCGTCACGACCGTCTCGCTTGGCGATCTCACGCGCGCCGGCGGCGTCGTCATC
>JANNAY010001081.1:0-3032 GCA_031384945.1 Deltaproteobacteria bacterium | reverse complement strand
CAAACGGGTCGTCGCCCGCCTGGTGCCGCACCTGTCGCCTGGCGATCCCGTCGCTGCCCCCGTCGACGATCGCGCCCGCAGCTTCGTCACCGACGGACGCCTCGAAGCCGTGGTCTCTGGCGCGGTCTTCGGCGCCGTCGCCGGCTTCACAGGCACTGCTGGCGTGTTGTCAGCGACGCGCACCAGCGAGCGCGAGGCACTGCCGCTCTTGCTCACCGCCCCCGCCATCGGCCTCGTCGCCGGCGGCCTCGCCTCCTACGCCGCCGTCGAGGTCAGCGGTGCCAACGCCGACGACGTCGCCTTTGTCTCGGCCACGAGTTGGGCCGGCATGGTGATCGGACTCACCCTGCAGCTCGCGGTCTTCGCCGACAGCAACGACGTGCAGGCCGCGCCGCTGCGCTTCTTCACCACGCTCAGCGGCGGCGCGCTCGGGCTCGCCGCGGGTGCGGGCTGGGCGCCATTTCTCGACGTCACGGGCGGTGATGTGTCGCTGGCCAACAGCGGCTTCGCCTGGGGCGCGGTGCTCACCGGCATCGCGCTCGGCACGTTGCAGCTGCCCGCATTGAACGTGGCCAGCGGCGTCGTCGTCGTCGGCGGCGGCGCGCTCTTGCCCTTCGTCGTGCTGATGGCGCTGCACCCGTTCTTCGATCTGCACCGCGTGTCGACGTGGGCCATCGACGTGGGCGGCGTCATCGGCCTCGTCGGCGGCGCTGCGCTCGGCGCCATCGCCAGCGGCGCCATCGGCGACGGCCGCGCCTTCGGCCCCGTCGTCGGGGCCAGCGTCGTCGTCGGACTCGCCGCCGGTGTCGGCACCGCCATCGCCGTCGACGGCGCCGCCCGCACAGCCTTCGACGACGCGCCGCCGCCGCTCTCGCTGCGTCCGAATTTTCTGCCGGCCAAAGACGGCATCGCCCCCGGCCTCGTCGTCGAGGTCGCCGGATGGTGATCGCCCTCGTCGCGCTGCTCGCGACCGACGACGCCTGGCGCGATCGCTGCCGCGTGCTCGTCGACAAAGGCGCCATCGACGACGCCGCCGACTGCTACGGCGACGCCGCTGCCGACGCCGCCAACGACGACGACGCCGCCTTTGCCATCGCCCTCGCCGACGTCGTCAGCCACGCCAGACTCAAAGCCCCCGTCGTCGAACGCGCCGTCAGAAGAGACGCCGTCGACAACGGCTTCGACCTCGGCGACTTCGCCTACGACGGCCGCGCCGAAGTCACAGGCCTCGGCTTCGTCAACGGCGGCATCGTCGGCACCGCCATCGCGGGCCTCGCCACCAGCGTCGGCTACACCGACCTCACGCTCACGCTCTTGCCCGTCGCTGGCGCTGTCGTCGGCGGCGGCGGCGCCGCGGGCGCGATGCTCTTGCTCGGCGACGACAAGCTCTCGGCGGGCGACGTGCATGTGCTGCGCTTCGGCTTGTTGTTGGCGCCGTACGAGTCGCTCACCGTCGGCACGTTGCTCGGCGCAGCCAACGCCGGCACCGGCGTCGTCGCCGCCTCTGTCGTCGTCGTCAGCGCCGCCACCGTCGCCGCCAGCGTCGGCGTCGCCGCCGGCTTCGACGTCGACCCCGCCGCGCCGTCGTTGGCCACCAGCTTCGGTTGGATCGGCGGCACCACCGCAGCTCTGCTCTGGGCCGCCAGCGATCTGCCGCCGTCGTCGTCGACGTTTCAGCAGGGCATCGCCATCGGCGCCCTCGGCGCCCACGCCGGCATCGTCGGCGGCTTCGCCGCTGCACCGGCGCTGCACCTGACGCGTCCGGCGACGTTGCTCGTCGACGCGGGCGGCGCCGCAGGCTTTCTCGTCGGCAGCGCCCTTGCCTTTGGCTTGAACGCGCCCAACCCGCAGCTCGGCTACGGCAGCATCGCCGTCGCTGGCCTCGTCGGCGCAGGCGCCGGCGTCGTCGGCGCCATCGTCGTCTCAGCCGACGACGACGACGAAGGCGCTGGCGTCTCAGCAGGCGCCGCCGCTGTGACTGAGTAAAGCTACTCGATTTTGTATTTTTGCAGTTTATAGTAAAGTGCGCTGGTCTTGATGCCCAGCCGCCGCGCGGTCTCGGTCTTGGTGCCGGCCGCGGCATGGTACGCGCGCAAGATGAGCGCCTTTTCGAGGCCCTCGAGAATCTCATCGAGCGTGCGCGGATCGCCCTCGGGCGGCAGCTGCTCGAGCGGCGCCGCGGTCGACGGACGCAGCGCCCCCAGCAGCGCCGGCAAGTCGTCGTGCCGCAAGATGTCGCCCTCGGCGAAGACGAGCGCCTGCTCCATCACGTTTTCGAGCTCGCGGACGTTGCCGGGCCAGCGGTAGCTCTTGAGCGCCGCCATGCAGGCGCTGTCGACGTCTTTGATCGCCGGGTTGGTGCGCGGCCCGAGCTTGGCGAGAAAGTGATCGACCAAGAGCGGGATGTCGTCAGGACGCTCGCGCAGCGAGGGCAGCTCGACCGGGATGATGTGCAGCCGATACAGCAAATCTTCGCGAAAGGTGCCCTCTTTCACCATCTTCGTAATGTCACGGTGCGTGGCCGAGACGATGCGGACATCGACGGTGACCGGGGCTTCGCCGCCGACGCGCTCGATCTGTTTCTCTTGCAGCGCCCGCAGCAGCTTGGCCTGCATCTCGAGCGGCACATCGCCGATCTCGTCGAGAAAGATGGTGCCGCCGTGGGCGAGCTCGAAGCGTCCGAGCTTGCGCTTCACGGCGCCGGTGAACGCGCCCTTCTCGTGCCCGAACAGCTCGCTCTCGAGCAGCGTCTGCGGAATCGCGGCGCAGTTGACGCCGACGAAGGGCTGGTCGCGCCGCGACGACAAATCGTGAATTGCGCGCGCCACCAGCTCTTTGCCGGTGCCGCTCTCGCCGTGCACAAAGACGGTGGCCTCGGTGGCGGCGATCTTTTCGATGGCTTTGAACACGGCCTGCATCGGCGTGCTCTTGCCGATCAAGCCCTTGATGCGGCGCGCCGGCGGCTTCGGCGGCGGCGACGTCGACGGCAGCAACGACGCAGGCGCGGCGGGCGGCGTTACCTCGGTGAAGCG
>JANNAY010000612.1:0-2418 GCA_031384945.1 Deltaproteobacteria bacterium | reverse complement strand
CGTCACGCCCGCCCGTCACGCCCGCCCGTCATGCTCAGGCAAGATTCACCCTCTCCACAGCGAGGCTTTGCGAGCGCGGTGGAGAGGGCAGGGTGAGGTCTTCTTCTTCGCGCCTACTTCTTCGCCTTCGTCGTCGTCGATTTCGTCACCTTCTTCGGCGCAGTCTTCGGCGCAGTCTTCGCCGCGCCACCGAGCAGGATGACGGCCTCGGGGCCCAACCACTTCTGCAGCGCCTTTGCCTCGGCGTCGCTCGCGCCGCGGTCAACGAGGCCCTTGATGACGTCGGCGGCCGGCGTCGTCACAGGCGGCGACGACGCGAACAAGCGCTTGGTGAATTCGTTGTCGCCGCTCTGCCAGTACCAGGTGAACCCGCGGCGGGCGCCCGTCGTCACGTACGACTCCCACGTGCCCATCGGGTGGCGCTTCACGTCGTTGCTGTTGTCGAAGACCAGCGCGGCGTCGACCTGCTTCTGGCCGGGCTCGAGCGAGAGCATGGTCGAGCCCTCGGCCTGCAGGTCTTCGAACATCGATTGCGCCTTGAACGTCACCCAGTCCCACTCTTTCGGGCGGTCCCACCAGCGGAAGTCTTTCAGGCCCTTGAGGTTGATCCGTCCGCCATTGAAGCCTTCACTCCACTTTAATTTCTCACCTTTGAGGTCTTCAAAGACCCAGCAAAAGTGCAAAGAACCGACGTCGCCGCACAGGGCCAACAAGAACGGCGGCACCTGCCCCTCGTACTTGCGCAGCAGGGCGGCGTCGGCCGGCGCGCCGGGCTTGTTCATCGTCACCGCGACGTCAGCGCGTTCGGCGAAGATCGCGAGGTAGCGCAGCAGCAGCTGGCCGAGAGTGAACCCGTATTTGTCGACGTGGGGCTTGTTGTAGGCAGTCACGATCGCCTTCACGCCGGCGAGCTTGCCCTCGGTCTCTTTCGCCTGGGCCGCCATCTTTTTGTCGGCGCCCTTGAGCTGCTCGTCGCCGACGCCAGCGCCTTTCAAGATGGCGACCATCTCGGCTTCGGTCATCAACTGCACACCGTGCTGCTGGGCCTTCGCGAGCTTTGAGCCCGCGTCGTCGCCGTGGATCAAGATGTCGGTGTTGCCCGAGACCGAGCCCACGACGTTGGCGCCCGCAGCGGCGAGCACGACTTCGGCTTCGCTGCGCTTCATGGTGGCGAAGGTGCCCGTGCAGCAGACGGTCTTGCCTGAGAACGCAGACCGCGCTGCCGACGACGACGACGACGACGCGGACGCCTTCTTCGGCGCCGCGGCCGCCACCGCCTTCTTCTTCGACGCCTTCTCCTGCTCCTTCGCCTGCGCCGCCTTCTTCGTCGCCTTTTCGGCACCGGTCGATCCGATGAGGTCCATGAGCGTCGCCTCGTCGAGGACGGGCACGTTCAACGACTTCGCCTTCGAAAGCTTCGACCCGGCGTCGAGGCCGCAGAACAAGAAGTCGGTGCTCGACGAGACGGAGTCGCCAACTTTGGCGCCGAGCTGCTGCAGCGCGATGGTGGCCTCGGTGCGCTTCAAGATGTTGAAGGTGCCGGTCAGCACCACGGTCTTGCCCTTGACGTCGGCTGGGGTCATTTTTCGCTCCCGCTCTTGCAGCATCGAAAGACGTTCAATCGATGACTTTTGGCACTTTCACTGTGCCGTCGTCGGCGTCGAATCCAGCAGAGCCGGCGATGGCAGCGCGGCCCAGCACGGTCTCGGCCGGCGCGGTCGACGCCGGCGCGGCGATCTCTTCGAGGGGCGCGCCGTGGGTCATCGGCAGAACTCCTGCGGTGTTGACGGACCGCAGCGAGTCGACGTGGCGCACGATGCTCGACAGCTCGGGCAACAGTGCGGCAACCTCGGCGTCGTCGACGGCGAGCTTTGCCAGCTTTGCCAGCTTCTTCACCAGCTTTTCATCGAGACCAGACGGCGGAGAAGACGCAGTCATGAATCGCCCCAGGTGGTGAAGAACTCGACGCGGGTCGCGTTGAGTTTCTTGAAGTAGACGACACCTTTGACGCCGCAGAAGTCGAGGACGCCCTCGAAAGCGCCGTAGTGGTAACAGTCGGCGAGGGCGACTTGTCCTTCGAGGGCGATGTGGCTGTGGCCTTCGCCTGCTGTGACGATGGTCGCCGACGTGCCCTTGCCCGAGATGCTGTAGGCCTTTGGCGTGAGTCGCGCGACGGCGTTGATGTCTTTGCCGAGCACGCCGAAGACGACCTTGCCGATCAACGACGACGACAGCGCGTCGTAGCTGCCTTGTCCGAGCTGCCGCAGCGCCTCGCGTGGCGGCAGGTTCGGGAACACGCCAGCGGCGACCTCAGCGAGCAGCGAGACGTGCTCGCGGTCTGCGTAGTCTTTGAAGGCGACGTAGGGCCCGCGTCCTGGCGGCTTGCGGCCGACCTTCTCGGCCAGGGTCAGCAAGCTG
>JANNAY010000998.1:0-3101 GCA_031384945.1 Deltaproteobacteria bacterium | reverse complement strand
GATGACGCGAGAGCGGAGGTCCATCGAAAGTGGAGCGGGCATCAGCAAGTCAGATCACGACCGGCGTCGTTCTTCGATCGGACGATCGATCGATGCGCTCGTCGCTGTACTCATCGTCAAGAGGCGGCTCTGTATTTCTCGAGTTGAACTGGAGGAGCATCAAGCCTCCGACATCCGCCCCCTCTTGATGCTGGAGATCTACGAGCGACTCTAAATTCGGACCGGAAATCTGAAAATTGTTACCAATTGATCGGATTTTTGGGGTCGAAATACGAGCGGCCAAAGTGCCGATGATGAGACTGCCCACGACCTCTGTCAGCGACGGCAAGACCACGTCCGGATCAGACGACGTCGCAACGGTCGCTACGGTGAGGTTCCCCGCCTTCCGCAACGCAATGAGACCATCGGTTTGGCTGACGTTCATCTCCCCCACCTCTTCAAGAGCTCGGAACCCCATCGGAAAGTGAACTTGGAGGTCGTTCGCCCGGATGACACCACTGAAACCGCTGACAGTGCGGAGTCCGCGCACTTTGCCGAGGTCGGTGACGGTGTCGAACCCGACCAAATCGTCGGGGACGAGTTCGTCGGTGTCGGCGACTTCGTCGAACTGGTTGCTGAGCATCGCGCCCAGGACCTCTAGCTTGGGAAACTGGTCGTCGGTGACCTCGCCGTCGCCGAAGAGCAGGCCTTCAACGAAGGTGCAGTCTTCGAAGGCGCGGTCTTCGTACGGGATGACGTTGTCGCGGTCGAAGTCGATGACGAAGCCATCTCTGCGAAATGTCAACGCGGCATCGAAGCGACCGTCTTCACAGAAGAGGCGTTCTTGGGGCAAGCCGCGATGCAAGCAGCGGCCAGGACACAGACGATGAGACGCATTCAAACCCCCGCGATATCCTAGCACCCCGATGGGGTTCCAACGCACCACCACTCGGCCGGCGCCCGCGGCTTCTACCCCTTCATTGACGTCGACAGCGGCGTCTACGGCGTCGTCGCCCACAACGCCGGCCTCGGCGACCGGGACGCATCGCAGTACACGGCGATCCAGGCGGATCTGGCCCAGGTCACGCGGCGCTGAACCGCGCGGGCCGCTGACGCGTAGTCCCAAGCGGCGCAGCCTGATGTCGGTGCCAGCGTGTGCGCACGATCGCTGCCAGAGGCCCTGATCTGGGGCTGGCTGCACGCAACTTCCGTCCCGCGACGACGATGCCGCGTACCTCGACCGACCGGGCAATTTCACGCCCGGCGAGAGGAACACATGCAACGAACAAGAGGACACCAGCGGCTGCGCGGCCTGCTCGTCGTCGTCGGCGGATTGTCGCTGGCGGCGTGCGGCGGGGCCGGCGCAGACGGAAAGGACGGGCGCAACGGCGATGACGGCGCACCCGGCCAGAATGGGGCCGACGGCGGCGATGGCAACAACGGCGCAGACGGCGTCGACGGCAACGACGGCGACGACGGCGTCGATGGCGTCGACGGCATCGACGGCAACAACGGCACTCTCGTCGACGTCAGCGCCATCGACGTGGGCAGCGACGACTGCGCCTTCGGCGGCGTCCGCATCGACGCCGGCGCCGACGACGACGGCGACGGCGTGCTCGACGCAGGCGAAGTCGATGACAGCGAAGTCCTGTGCAACCAGGTCGGCGCGGTCGTCGAAGTGCCCGCAGGCACCGTCAACGACCAGGACGACGTCACCGACTTGATCGGCACCACCAGCGTCGCAGGCGACCTCGCCGTCGAAGCCAGCGGCGCCGGCAACGTCGACGTCGCCTCGCTCACCTCGGTGGGCGGGTCGGTCACGATCGAGAGCAACGGCGGTCTGACCTCAGTTCGCCTCAACAACCTGGTCGCCGTCGGCGGCGACCTGAACATCGACGACAACGCCGCGGTCACGACCATCAACCTGTCCGACCTCACCTCGGTGGGCGGCACGTTGAGCATCGGGGCCCACGCGGCGCTGGCGTCGCTCAACCTGTCGTCGCTCAACGACGTCGGTGGCGACCTGTTCATCGAGACCAACGCCGACGCGGCGGTGTTCTCGTTGCAGATCCCGGCGAACGTCGGTGGCGATGTGTCGATCGCGAACAACGGCGGCCTCGCGGCCCTCGTGTTCGACGACGCCACCATCGCCGGTGACTTGTCGATCGACGGCAACGACGGGCTCACCGCGTTGCTGTTGAACGGCGACGTCACCGTGCTCGGCGACCTCACCATCACCAACAACGCCGGCCTCGACGCCGCCGATGTCGACGCCTTTGTCGACGGCATCACGGTCGTCGGCACCATCACCATCAGCAACAACGGTTGAAGAGGAAATTACCCATGAAGACATTGTCCAAGAAAGCACTCACAAGCTCGGCATTTGCCCTGCTCGTTTCCAGCTCGGCCTTCGCGAGCTCTCACCGCGAAGCCCCGCTGATCAGCGAGGATCCGACCGCCGACAGCACCGACGTCTACGCCTTCCGCTCGCCGGACGCGCCGAACACCGTCACGCTGTTGGCCAACTACATCCCGTTCGAGGTGCCCGCGGGCCCGCCGAACTACTACCGCATGTCTGACGCCGCCTTGTACGAAATCAAGGTCGACAATACGGGCGATGCCGTCGAAGACATCAGCTTTCAATTCCGCTTTCGCAACGAGACGCGCAGCGGCGGCACGTTTCTCTACAACACCGGCCTGCTCAACACCGCCAACGATCCCGACCGCAACGTCACCCACAAGTACACGCTGACGCGCGTGAACCTCGTGAACGGCGTCGAGACGTCGCGCCAGGTGCTGGTCGGCGACGGCGAGGTCGCAGGGCCTCGCATCGGACCGCGCAGCAACGGCGATCAAGCTGCCTACGAGACGTACGCGCAGCAGTTCGTCACCACGGCCGGCCCCGGCAAGACCTTCGTCGGCCCCCGCGACGAGGGCTTCTACGTCGACGTCAACGCCATCTTCGATCTCTTGAACGTCACGCGCGCCGCCGGCCTCGGCAGCGGCGCCGGCGTCGACGCCACCAAGGGATTCAACGTGCACACCCTCGCGGTGCAGATGCCGATCACGGCGCTGACGTCGGATGGTCAGGCCCCCGCCCTCGGCCAGAACCTCGGCGGCAA
>JANNAY010000987.1:0-6634 GCA_031384945.1 Deltaproteobacteria bacterium | reverse complement strand
CCGCTGCGCGGGGGCAAAGCCATCTCCGCGATGCCCTGCCCGCGCGGATCAGGGTCTCGCGGCGGCTTCGATGGCGACGAAGCCTGCGACGACGATGGCGATGTCGACGACGACGTGGGCGCCGAGGATCACCAGCGCGGCCGTCTCTTTGCCGGAGAACAACAAGCGGCCGCCGACGACGACGACGGCGGCCCAGGCGAGGGTGACCACGGCGATGACGACACCAACGACGCGGTCGCTGCTGTCGACGGAGCCGACGAACATGGAGGCGAGGACAAAGGCGACGAGGACAACGACGACGGCCGACAACGACGCGAGCGCGAGCAGGACCTTGCCCAACATCACGCCAGTGTAGTCAGGGCGCGCGGACCGCGATGGTCGGGTGGGCAAAGGCCACGGGGTAGAGCAACAACGCGGGGTCGCTGTCGCCTTCGTTCAAGGCGTTCACCGGCGTCCACGCGGCGACCGCGAGCAGATGACCGTCGGGGGCGAAGCGCGTGCGCCGCACGAGCCACGCGAACGAGCGCTCGGTGACGATCTCGCCCGTCGTCGTGTTCCACAGCAGCAGCCGGCGGTCCCAGCCGCCCGTGGCGAGGGTCTGGCCGTCGGGGCTCAAGGCCGCGGTGACCGTGAAGCCGAGGTGGCCGTTGACGAAGGACTTGCCGAGAACGCCCTTTTCAACGTCAACGAAAGCGGCGCCGCTCTGCGGAGTGGGTGCTGGAAAATTGCCGTGCTTCTCGGCGTCGTTGATGTCGAAGGTGCGCTCGGCTTTGTCTTTCGAGAAGGCGACGACCACGGCGCCAGAGGCCGCGGCGACGTCGAGGTCGGTGCCAGGGCCGGGGAGGGTGATGGCTTTGACTTTGACGACGACGCGGGCGCCGTCGGCGAGGGCGACGCCAATGCCTGCGTCGCCGTCTTTGGCTTTGGCGACGATCTCGTCTTTGGCGATGTCTTCGACGAGGTCGGCGCGGGCGAGCACGTCGGCGCCCAACAACAAATCGACGCCGACCGGCAGGCATTGATCACACACCGCTGCGGTGACTGCGCCGAGGTTCAACAAGCGCAAGCGCAGGTTGCCGACGTCGATGGCGGGCATCTGCTCGGTGCCCTCGGGCGTGGCGACGGCCAGCGTCGATCCGTCGGTGCGTGAGGCGAGCTCGAGGCGCCTGGCCGCGCCGCGGCTGATGATGCTCGATGGCTGGCGCGCGTCGCGGATGGTGGCCAGCGCGCGGGTGCCGCCGACGTGAGTGAGAAACACGCGCTCGCCCGTCGACAGCGCCGTCGACGGCACGCGCATCACGGCCTTTTCGGCGGCAACGACGTCGCTGACGGCGAAGGTGCCGTCTTGCGAGACCGAGAGCAGCTGCGCGCCGCGAAACGCCAGACCGCGCACCTCGTCGGTGTGGGGCTTGCCCTCGCCCAGCAGCGCCAGCGTGGCGCCGTCGAACAACAAGACACGGCCCTCGGTCGACGACGCGGCGATGAGGCTGCCGTCGGCGCTGACGGCGACGCGCAAGAGCCCTTCGCCGGTGGCGACCTCGGTGAGGAGCTTGCCGTTGTTGCGATCGAACGCGCGCAGCGTGCCCTGCCGCGACGAGACGACGACGCGGTCGCCGACGTAGGCGACGTCTTCGCAGTCGAATTCGCTGGGGTTCACCTTCTCTTGAAAGTGCGGCGCGAGGGGCTCGATGCCCGTCGACGTGAGCTCCATGTGCGTTGACACGTGGTGGACGAACGCGAGGTCTTTGCCGTTGTCGTCGAAGCGCAAGGCGTAGACGAAGTCGCGGCGGTTGACGACGACGGGGGCGCCGAGTCCGGTGGCGATGCCGCTCAGGTACGAGCCCGGCGGCGCGCTCTTCAGCCGCACCACCGCGTCTTCGTCGACCACCTGGGTGGTCTGGCAGCCGGCGACGACGACGCCGCAGAAGAAAACGAACACGTTCCGCATGGGGCATCGGCTATCGGCTAACGTCGACGACGACAAGGCTCGCCACCGACGTTGAGGACGGGATGACGGAAACCGTGATGGTGCGCGGCGCAGACGGCGCCGAATTCTTCTACACCCTCGATCGCGTGATCCAGGGTTTGCTGTCGACGCTGGCCGCCGGCCGTGTCGACGAGGCCGCCGACCTCTACGCGCGCATCCGCGAAGACATCGCTTTCCAATTGATCGCCAAGGCGCAGGGCGACAAAGAAGCGTTTCAACAGGTGGCCAACCTGTTCTTTCGCGCCCGCGATTTTCAACGCGCGGCCTACTGCTGCGAGCAGATGGACGAGCAAGAGAAAGCTGCGTCGCTCTACGAGAAAGCCGGCGACGCCGGTGCCGCCGCGCAGTGTTACGCCGCCGCCGGCAACACGACGAAGGCCGCCGAGATGTTCGAGAAGGGCGGCAACGCCGTCGAGGCCGCCAAGCTCTACTTGATCGCCGGCGACGCCGACCACGCCGCCCGGGCTGCCCTCTGTTACGAAAAAGCCAACCGCCCCTTCGACGCCGCGCAGGCCTGGGACAAGGCCGGTCGCAGCGAAAAAGCCCTCGCGCTCTACCAGTCTGTCGACGACGACAGCCCTGACAAGAAGCTGGCGCAGAAGTTGGCGAAAGAGCTGCTCGATCGCTCGGGCTTGAAGCGCGCGCAGACCGGCGTGCTCTCGTCGACCGACGTCAACGGCGCCCTGTCTGGATCCATCGGGGGCGGCACCGTCGACGAGGCCGATTCCAACAACGCGGGCCGTGACGGCGCCAACCGCGTGACGCTAATGGAGGGTTTTGGGTTTCTGCAGAAGCTGCCGCTCTTCAAAGAGCTGTCGCTCGCCGAGCTCAAGGCCATCTACCACCTGTGCACGGTCGCCAACGTCGGCTTCGGCCAGAAGCTGGTCGCGCAGGGCGCGCCGGCGCCGGCGCTGTGGGTGATCCTCGACGGTGTCGTCGACGTGCGCTCTGCCAGCGGCAAGCAGATCGCGCGGTTGCAGGCCGGCGACCACGTCGGCGAGATGGGGCTGTTCGACGCATCGCCCTCGGGCGTCGACGTCATCGCTGCAGCACCCGTGCGCGCGCTGCGCCTCGACAAAGACGGCTTCACCGAGGCCATGGCCGCCGACGACGGCTTCGCGGTGCGCGTCTACCGGGTCTTGTTCTCGACGCTGCGCGATCGTTTGCGCGCCACCACCGACCGCCTCGCCGCCGGAGCCATCTGATGCGCAGCAACGAAGGCTTTCCAACACCGAGCACCGCCGCCACCGAGGGCGAGCTCGCGGCGACCCTGGGGCTCGTCTACCGCGACATCAAAGACCACAAGAGCGTGATGCACGCTTTGACGTCGTCAAAGGCGGTGCAGAGCGTCGAATTTTCAGTGCAAGCGCCCCTCTACAAAGGCTCACCGCAGATCGTAGCGGGCCTCGCGACGGCCCAGTCGCTCGACGACAAGATCGACGTCTACTTCGACAACGCCCTGAGCAACGAAGAAGAGCGCGTGCGCTTTGCGCGCTTGTTCGGCGCGCAGTTCGTGAAGAAGAACCCGCGCAGCGAGCGGCAAGACGTGTTTCTCGCCAGCGGCGACGTCTTCGCCTTCTCGTTCGACCTCGTGCCGCCCATGTCGCTCGACGTGCCGCGCGAGGCCTTTGATGCCATCGCCAACGGCCCGCACGAGGTCGCGATGTTGGGACGCCTGCGGGGCGGTGACACGCCCGAGCGCTGGCATTTGAAGGTGCAAATTCGCATCTTTCTCGATCACATTCTCAATCCCCGGCGGCACGACCTTCCCGACGTCCTCGCCGCGGCGAAGGCGCTCGAAACGCCGCTTCCATGTGTGTTGGAAGTGTCGGCGTCGCCGTCGATTTCTGGGTATGCCCGCTATGCGCTCGAGCCGCTCGTCACGGCTGCCGGCGGCAAGGTGGTCTGGCTGCCGACCTGAACGCTCACTTCGTGGCGGGCGCGGCAGCGGCCGGCGGCGAGAGAAAGTCGAAGCCACCCTTCGGGTAGTGCAAGAGCATCACGCACTCTTTGTCACCCGTGCAGGTGTCGTGGTGCATCTCTTTCCCGGGCTGAAACCACGTCGAGCCGACGGCGAGCGCCTTGCCCGGGTCTTTGTCAGACACGCCGTGCGCGGGGGCGCCAGAGATGACGACCGCGTAGTAGTCGTTGGTGTGGCCGTGGTTGCCCGACTTGGTGCCCTGACGACGAGCGTGGCCGGCGCCGTGGCGGTGACGGCGGGCGTGGTGGCAGCAGCGGCGGGGGAATCGACGGACAGTGTTTCGACGGACCGAGCGGTCTGTCGCTATTCATGCGCGCCGAAGAATCGGCTTTCATGCAATCGAAATTGCCAACGACGACGACGACGACCCCCTCGATCCGGCACGGGACGGTGCTATGGCGGCGCCATGCTCGAGACCGTCAGCAAAGGCTTCCGCTCCGCTCGTAACTTTCTCGCCGGCCAGGCCGAGCTGACAGAGGGCAACACCGACGAGGCGCTGCGCGAAGTGCGGCTGTCGCTGCTCGAAGCCGACGTCGAGCTCGGCGTCGTCAAAAGCTTTCTCGCCCGCGTCAAAGAGAAGGCCGTCGGCGGCACCGTCACCACCGAAGGCAAAGACAAGAAGGGCCAAAAGATGAAGCTCGGCCCCGCCGAGCACTTCATCAAGGCTTGCTACGACGAGCTCGTCGCCTTGATGGGCCCCGTCGACACCAGCATCCGTCTGTCGAAGCCCGTCGGCACCATCATGATGGTCGGTCTGCAGGGCACGGGTAAGACGACGACGACGGGCAAGCTGGCGACGTTGCTCGTGAAGCAGAAGCACCGCCCGCTGTTGGTCGGCGCCGACATCTACCGCCCCGCCGCCGTCGAGCAGCTGCGCACCCTGGCCGAGCGCACCGGCGTCAGGTTCTTTCACGAAGAGGGCGTCGCCCCGCCCGAGCTGTGCCGCCGCGCGATGCAGAAGGCGAAAGAGTACGGCTGCGACGTCGTGCTCTTCGACACCGCCGGCCGTCTGTCGATCAACGACGAGCTGATGGCCGAGCTCGAGCAGATTCAAGAGCTGACCAAGCCCGACAACGTCATCCTCGTCGTCGACGCCATGATGGGCCAAGACGCCGTGCGCACCGCCGTCGAGTTCGATCGCCGGCTGTCGATCGACGGCTTCATCATGACGAAGCTCGACGGCGACGCCCGCGGCGGCGCCGCGCTGTCGATCAAGCAGATCGTCGGCAAGCCCATCAAGTTTCTCGGCATGGGCGAGCAGATGGACAAGCTCGAAGAGTTTCGCCCTGAGGGTCTCGCGAGCCGCATCCTCGGCATGGGCGACGTCGTCGGACTGGTGAAGCAGTTCGAAGAAGTCGTCGACAAAGAAAAAGCCGAAAAAGACGCCATGCGCATGATGCAGGGGCGCTTCACCCTGCAAGACTTTCTTGACCAACTGAAGATGGTCAAGAAGATGGGTTCCATCAGCTCTTTGATCGAGAAGATCCCGGGCATGGGTGAGCTGACGGGCGGCCAGAAGGTCGACGACAAAGAGTTCACCAAGCTTGAGGCCATCGTGCTGTCGATGACCCCCGATGAGCGCAAGAAGCCCGAGCTGATCCAGACCGTCAAGAACCGCAAAAAGCGCATCGCCAAGGGCTCGGGCAGAACTGAAAAAGAGGTCGACGACCTCATTCTTCGCTTCAACATGATGAAGCAGATGATGCAGATGATTGGCATGCAGCCGGGACTGCTCGGCAAGATGCCGGGCTTCGGCAACATGGCCAAGATGGGCCAGGCCTTGGGTGGTGGTGGCGGCATGCCCGGCATGCCTCCGGGTGGCCTCGGCGACATGAGCGCGCTCTTCGGCGGCGTGAACCCCTTCGGACCGCAGGGCTCACGCCCCCTCGCGCCGCCGCCCGGCTATTTCTCGACGACGCGCGCGGGCGCTGGCGCCGGCGGCACGGCCGACAAGAACAAGAAAGACAAGCGCAAGGCCGAGAAGCAGGCGCGGAAGAAGTCGCGCAAGTGAGCGCTGGCGTCGTCGTCCGCGATGCCGTCGCCGCCGACGTCAAAGCGATCGTCGCGCTGATGAACCAGCTCGCCCTCGATGGCGCCGTGCGCGAGACAGCCGACGCCGCCGTCTACGACCGCGCCTTTGCCGAGATCGACGCCGACCCGCACCTCTTCATCGTCGTCGCCGTCGCCCCGGGTCAGCACAGCGACGTCGTGGTGGGATCGATCTCGCTGAGCATGATCCCCAACTTGAGCCATGGCGGCCGTCCTGTGGCGACGTTGGAGTCCGCCGTCGTCGACAACGCCCACCGCGGCAAAGGCATCGGCGAAGCCCTCGTCGTCGAATGCGTCGCCCGCGCCCGCGCCGCTGGCTGCTTTCGTGTGCAGCTGACCTCGAACAACACCCGCGAAGACGCCCATCGTTTTTGGAAGCGCTGCGGCTTCACGCACACGCATGCGGGCTTCAAGCTCGTCTTTTGACCGACGGACGAAGAGAGCATCCGGCTGCTGATCGATCCGTCGATCACCGAGGCGCCGACGCTCGGCCACCCGACCCCTCCCTGAAGCCAGGATCGTCACATCTCGGTTTGTCGACGAGAAGCGGCGGCCGATCGAGCTGCGAGCATCGTCGCTCCCCGCCCCCTCGCCCAGGCTCGGACCCCAAAATTTTG
>JANNAY010000960.1:0-6982 GCA_031384945.1 Deltaproteobacteria bacterium | reverse complement strand
GCTGCTCGTCGCGCAGCCGGGCGACGACGTCGAGGCGCACGCGCCTGCCGTAGAGGTCTTCAGAAAAATCCAACAGGTGCGCTTCGATGCGCACGCCTTCGCCGGCGAACGTCGGGCGCAGGCCGACGTTGGTCACCGAGCGCACGATGCGTCCATCGTCGAGCACGGCCTGGGTGGCGTAGACGCCGACTTTGGGCAGCAGCTCGCGGTTGCTCTCGATGTTGGCGGTGGGGATGCCGATGGTGCGCCCGCGTTGATCGCCGCGGATGACCTCGCCCTCGACGAAGTAGGGGTGGCCGAGCAGCAGCGCCGCGGCCTCGACGTGCCCCTGCATCACCAGCTCGCGAATCTTTGACGACGAGCAGACCAGCTCGCCCTCTTTCACGGCGGCGATCTCGACCGCGAGGGCGCCAAACACGGCGCGCAGGTCGTCGATGGTGCCGCTGGCCTTGTGGCCGAAGCGAAAGCCCTCGCCGACAACGACGCCCGCGACACCGCGGGGCAAGAGCACGTCGCGAATGAACACCGCCGGCGTCATGGCGGCGACAGCGGCGTCGAATTCGACGACGTGGACGACGTCGGCGCCCGCGGCGTCGAGCGCCGCGAGCTTCTCGTCGGGCCGCAGGATGAGCGGCGGCGCGAGATGGGGCGCCAGCACCTTCACCGGGTGTGGCTCAAAGGTCAGCGCGCCCGCCACCGACGGCGTCACCGACGACGACGAAGACGAACCGGCCACCTCTTTGGCCCGCGCCAGCAGCGCCTGGTGGCCACGGTGCACGCCGTCGAAGTTGCCGATGGCGACGACAACGCCCTTGAGGTCGTCGGGCACCCGATCGTCACGAATGACCTTCATGAGCCGCAGTCGTTAGGGCCGTCGACGTCGACGCGCAAGCCTGACCTCGTGTAGCGTCCGCGCCGATGGCCGAGCGGTTTGGTGACTATGAGCTGGTGCGTCCCCTCGCGCGGGGCGGCATGGCCGAGCTGTTCTTCGCCCGCCACGTCGACAAAGACCTCGACGTCGTCGTCAAACGGCTCTTGCCCGAGATGGAGCAGCGGCAAGACGTCGTCGACCTCTTTCTCACCGAAGCCGACATCGGTCAGCTGTTGCGCCACGACAACGTCGTCCGCGTCGTCGACGCCGGCGAAGTCGTGAACTCTTCAGGCGGCCACTATTTTCTCGTGATGGAATTCGTCGACGGCCTCGACGCCGACCACCTCTTGTCTGACGCATGGAAAGAGAAGGCACCCATCCCGCCGCCAGTGGCGTTGCGCATCGCCGTCGACGCTTTGCGCGGCTTGCACTTCGCTCACGAGCTGCGCTCGCCGCAGGGCACGCGCTTCGGGCTCGTCCACCGCGATGTCAGCCCCGACAACCTGTTCGTGACCTCGTCAGGGGCCACCAAGGTCGCCGACTTCGGCATCGCCAAGCTGGCCACCCTCGAGGGCGCCACCCAGGTCGGACTGCTGAAGGGCAAGCTCACCTACATGGCGCCCGAGCAGGTGCAGGGCAAACCCCTCGACGGACGCGCCGACGGCTACGCCCTCGCCCTCGTCGTCTACGAGATGTTGTCGTCGGTGCGTCCGTACGCGGTGCGCGAAGGCGAGAGCGAGGTCGACCACCTGATGCGCGTCCGCGGCGGCGCCATGCGCTCACTGTCGTCGTTAGAGCCTGACCTGCCCCGCAAAGTCACGAAGACCATCGACAAGATGCTGCGCGCCTGGCGCTTCTGGCGCTGGCCCTCGTGCGGCGCCTTTGCCGACGCCCTCGAAGCCGCCGCCGCCGACGCTGGCGTCCTCGCCTCGCCCGATGTCGTCGCCGCCCACGTCGCCGCTGTACGCGCGCGGCGAAGCCAGAGATAGGCTGCCCAGCTCATGTCGCGCCCCCTCTCCGGCCACCTCGACGACGTCGACCTCGACGAAGTGATGCGCGTCATTGCGCTGTCGCGACGCTCGGGCCTGCTCGACGTCGACGGCGCCGACGGCGTGCGCGCTGAGTTGCACTTCGTCGCTGGCCGCCTCGTGCGCGCGCGCCTGCACGACAACAGCGAAACGCTCGGCCAGATGCTGGTGCGCAACGGCGTGCTCGACGAAGCCGACGTCGTCGGCAGCGACGGCGACACCCTCGACGAAGTCATCGCCCGCGCCCAGAAAAAGCTCGGTGCGACGCGCGCGCTCTTGGTCAAAGCCGACGACGTCATCGCCCAGCAGCTCGACGACGCCGTCAGCCGCGTGCTGCACCTGCGCCAAGGATCGTTCTCGTTTCGCGTCACCCACGAAGACAAGGCGCCACTGCGCTTTCCGGGCGACACGGCTTTCACCCTGCCCTCTGGCGTCGACGCCGAAGAGCTCGCCCGCGAAGCCAAGCGCCGCCGCGCTGAGCGCAAGAACGATCCGTTGGCTGGGTTGGTGCCGTCGCTGCCGCGCACGCAAAAGGCCCCCGGCCCGCATTCGTTGCGAGACGGCGCCCTTGTCGTCGATGACGACCCTGCGTTTCTCGCCAGCATCGAGCGCTCGCTCGGCGAGAGCGGCGTGCCAGTGCAGACTCTCTCGTCGGCGCGTCTCGCCATCGAGAAATTGCCGGGGCACTTCGCCGAAGGCCTGCGCGCCGTCGTCGTCGACCTCGTCATGCCGCACAGCAACGGACGCGGCATCCTCGGCGGGCTCGAGGTCTTGCGCTCGTTGGCCCGTGGCGGCTTCGCCTCGCGCGTCTTCATCGCCTTCGACGACGTCCACGACGACGCCGCCGCCGTCGCTGCCTCTCTCGGCGCCGCTGGCGTGTTGATGAAGCCGGCGTCACGCGACGCGCTGCCGGCGTTCTTGAACCCCGTGCTGTCGAAGCTCGAGCGGCCGCCCCTCGCCGCCGCCGGCTTTGACCTCGCCAAAGAGCTGCAGAGCGAGATGTCGGCCGATGGCGAAGACGACGCTTGGCGGTCGGAGTGGAAGACCGAGGGCCGCGCCAAGATCGACGAGGGGCAGAAGTCGCTCGAGACCTTGAAGGCGTTGCTCGGTGAGCTCAACGACCCGAGCTTCGACGAAGAAATTCCGCTGCTCATTCTGCGCTTCGCCTCTGCGTTCTTCGTCCGCGGCGCCTTGTTCTCCGTCGACAAAGCCGCCGACGAATTGGTCGGCCTCGGCGGCTTCGGCATCGCCCCTTCCGATGAAAAACGGGCCGACCCGGGCCGGCTCGTGCGCAGCATCCGCATCCCCCTGCAGGCCGACACCGTGTTCTCGCGGGCCATCGGCGAGCGCTCGGGTGTGCGCCAGCCGCTGTGGGACAGCGAGTGGAACACGTCGCTGTTGGCGACGTTGGGCGGCCCGCGTCCGCGCGAGGTCTACACGGCGCCGCTGTGCTCGCCGAAGGGCATCGAGGCCGTGCTCTACGCCGACAACGCGACCGAGCCGCGGCCCTTTCCTGACATCGCGCTGCTCGAAATCTTTCTGCAGCAGTCGGCGGCGGCGATGGAGCGGGCGATGCTCGCGCGCCAAGTCAAGACGCTACGTGAGTCGCAGGCGCCGAAGCCCGCCTCTGACATCTGACACATCTGACGACGACAACTGACGACTGGAGAGTCCTATGAGCGATCTGCGGGAACGAGCCCCTTCGTTGAAGCGCGCCGTTGACGAGCTGCACCGTCACGCGCCCTACGCTCACGCCTTTGCGCAAAAGCGCGCCGGCAACGTGTTTCGCGCGTCGACAAAGACGCAGGCGATCGAGCCGGTCGATCCCGTCAGCGGCGTCGTGTTGTCGGCGTGGAACGGCAAGACGCTGCTCGAAGTCAGCGTCCCCGGCCTCGACGACGACGCCGTGACCGGCGCCACCGCGCGGCTCATCGAGATGGTGCAGCGCGAAGGCATCACCGCCGACGGACCGAAGATCGATCCCGGCGCCCACGAAGAAGGCGACCACGTCGTCGTCGAACAAGTCAGCGCCGACGGCCTCAGCCTCGACGACCGCCTGGCAAAAATGGTCGCACTGAAAGACAAGATTCACGCGAAAGACAAACGCGTGAAGAACGCAGTGGCCCGTGGCAGTCACGTGCGCACCGAAGAGCTGTTCGTCTCGTCGACGAAGCGCCTCTGGCAAGACCTGCGGCGGGCCGAGACCGTCGTTCTGATCGTCATGGAAGACGGCGGCAAAATGGCCGATTTACATGGTGGTAAAGGCGCACAGGGCGGCGCCGAGCACTTCGGCTTGAGCGACCACGACCTCGACGAGCTCGTCGACGACTGCGGCCGCTTGCTGCACGCGACGCGCGTCGAAGGCGCCACGTGGGACTGCGTCTTCGCCCCCGACGTCGCCGGCCTCTTCGCCCACGAAGCGTTTGGCCACGGCACCGAGGCCGACATGTTCACGCGCAAGCGCGCCAAGGGCGCCGAGTTCATGGGCAAGTCCGTCGCCTCTGACCTCGTCGACATGTTCGACGACCCGAGCCTGCCGGGTGAGGCCGGCTCGTTCTTCTTCGACCACGAGGGCCAGCGCGCCTCGCGCACGCAGATCATCAAGAAGGGCGTTCTTACGGCGCCGATGACCGACCTCGTGTCGGCGACGAAGCTCGGCATTCCCCGCAGCGCCAACGGCCGCCGCGAGAGTGTGCAGCGCAAGGCGTACACCCGCATGACCAACACCATTTTTGGTCCGGGCACGTCAAAACAAAGCGACATGATCGCATCGCTCGACCACGGTTTGCTGTTGCGCCATGCCCGCAACGGGATGGAAGACCCGAAGGGCTGGGGCATCCAGTGCGAGGCCTACCTCGCCGAAGAGATCAAGGGCGGCAAGAAGACGGGCCGCGTCTTCTCTCCCGTCGTCATCACCGGCTACGTTCCTGACTTGCTGCAGAGCATCTCGGCCGTCAGCGACGTGGTCGAGATCGGCGGCCTCGGCACCTGCGGCAAGGGATACAAAGAGTGGGTGAAGGTCACCGACGGTGGTCCCGCCTTGAAGCTGAAAGCGCGGGTGGCCTGATGCTCAACACCATCACAAAAGCTCTCGCCGCCGACGCGCGGTTCTCAGCGTGGCAGGTCACCGAAGTGCGCGGACGCTCGACGCAGCGCTACGACGTCTTCGGCGTCCCCGAAGCCCGCCGCGTCGTCGAGACCGCTGGCCTCGAGGTGCGCGTGCACGTTCCACGTCCAGAAAATGGGGGTGACACGCACATCGGCGAGAGTTCATTTGTCGTCGACGTCACCGCCGACATACAGCCGCAGCTCGACGCGGCGTTCGCCCGCGCGCGCCTCGTGAAGAACAAGAAATGGACGCTGCCCGGCGCCCACGACGTCGTCGCCGTCAACGCCGTCGACAGCAGCATCGTCGAAGGCGCCGCCGACGCCTGCGACCGCGTCATGTCGACGATCGCGAAAGGTGTTTCGTCGTTGTCTTCGATCCGCTGCTGCGCCGCCGAGGTCTTTTGCGACTTTCGCCGCGTGCACCTCGTGAATTCGCGGGGCCTCGATCGCCAGCGCGAAGAGACCTCGGCCTACGTCGAGTACGTGTTGTTGGCGCAGGGCAGCGGCAGCGACGAGACCGAGACCTATTCGTCGACGAAAGCGCGGCGCCTGCCCGAGCTCGACCTCGAAGCCCGCGTCGACGGCGACGCCCGCGCCGTCTCGTTGGCGCTGCTGGCAAAGACGCCCGAGACCGCCGTCGTCGATGTCGTTCTCAGCGAACAAGGCATCGAAGAGATCTACGACGCCTTCATCGCCCACGCCTCCGGCGGCGCCGCCTACGAGGGGTGGAGCAAGCTGGAGCGCAACAAGCCCGTCGTCGCCGACCGCACAGGCGAAGCCCTCTCGCTCCTCAGCGATCCCACCCTCGAAGGCGGCCTCAGCTCATTCTCCTTCGACGACACCGGCCTCGCCGGCAGACGCGTCGTCGTCGTGAACGACGGCGTCTTCGTCGACCGCCCGCTCGATCAAAAGCACGCGTGCTGGCTCGATCAGCCGGCGACCTCGTCGTGGGGCAACATCGTGGTGTCGTCGGGCGCGTCGTCGACCGAGGCGCTGCTCCAGAGGGGCGAGCGTCCGCTGTATCACCTGTCACGTTTCTCTCAGCTCTCACCGCACCCGACGACGGGGTCGTTCTCGGGCGAGGTCCGCCTCGGCTTCGTCGTCGATGGATCACAACGCACGCCCATCAAGGGTGGCAGCATCACCGGCAATGTTTTCGAAGCGTTTCAGCGCGCCCGCTTTTCGTCGGAGCGCACCGTGCGCGGTCGCATGCATGTGCCGCGCGCGCTGCGCCTCGACGGCATCGCGCTCACCGGTGGTTGACGAGGGGGACGAATGATCACGCTTGCGCTCTTGCTCAGTGTCGCGCCGACGTTGTCTGGGCAGCTGCCGCACCCGACGCCGTCGACGTCGCGGCCCGCGGCGGATGCGGCGTCTGAGCGGATGCTGTGTGGCGTGACGGTCGAGCTGAAAGTGGCGGTGCTCTACGGCAGCGACGCCGACGCGCCGGCGACGCGGCTGCTCGATGACCTGCGCCGCTTCGACTGCGTGCGTGTCTTCGCCCTGCCCACGCCGATCCCCATGCATGGCGACGCGTTGCCCGAGGGCGCTGCCCGCATCGCCGACCGCATCGGCGTCGACTGGATCATCACCGTCTCGGCTGAGACCGCCCCCGGCTACGTGACCGCGCGCCTCATCGAGGTCTCGAACCTGCGCGTTCTTCAGGCGAAGACCGGCGGCGCGTCTCAGGTGTCGCTCGGCCTGCTGACGCCCGTCCGCGACGAGATGCGCACGGCGATGGAGACCGGGGTGCGCGTCACCATCACGCTGACGCCGTCGACGTTCGCGTCGGTGAAGGCGCTGCAGAACCTGATGTTCAACCAGCCCAACTTCGTCGAGGTCGGCAACGCCCGCCTTTTCGACGGCACCGGTCAGGTCATCGTGAAATACACGGGCTCGGTCGACACGTTGGCGACGTGGCTCGACGGCAAAGACATCAAAGGCACCGTCGTCGACGTCAGCGCCGTCAAGCTGC
>JANNAY010000959.1:0-2103 GCA_031384945.1 Deltaproteobacteria bacterium | reverse complement strand
CGGCGCTTCGGCCGAACGCGTCTGCCACGGCTTCAAGCCGCCCGTGTCTCCTCCGGTGCGCCGCGTGGTGGTCACGTCAGGACTCCAGCTTTCGCTCTTCGATGACGTCGACTTCGACCTGGGTCGTCTTGACCTCGTCCCACGGTTTCTTCAACGAGTGCTGGATCTTCCACTCGATCGGCTGACGAATGTACGCGCAGCTCGGAGAATCCACACCACCACAGAAGGGGCAGTGGTAGACGAATCTCTTGGTGATCTCTTGCTTCGAAACAAGCTTCTTCACCTTCACACGAACCGTCTGCGCCGACTTGACCGCTTCTTCGGGTTTCACGCCGAGCTCAAGGCCCAGCTGCTTTCCATAGTCGCTCTTCGGATCATTCAGAATCTTCTCGAGCTGCGCAGGCGTCAGGCCATTCAGCTGTGCAGCCAGCTTCTGCGACACGGTGTCCATGGCGGCGATGATCTTCTTGTCGGCCGCGGTGATGCCGTAGGCGTTCGGCTTCGGCTTGCTGTCAGCAGCCGTCGCCACCGCCACCGCCACTGCCGACGCCACCGGTGAGCCATCGAACGGACTCTCGGCAGCCGCGCTCGCGTCTTTGATCTTCTTCTCGATGAGCGAGTTGAAGGCCTCGTCGATGGCCTTTGACAACAACTTCGACGTCGAGGCGCCGGCGGGGGCAGCGTCGATGGCGCCGATGATCAGGTTCTTGATGCTGCGCACGTCGCCGCCGCTGGCGTAGCCGGGCGTCTTTGCCAGCTCGGCGAACTTTTTCTTCAGCTGCGACTCGGCCGCCTTGGCGTCGATGCCCTCGTCGCCGATCTTCTTGAGCAGGTCGACGGTGGCCTCGTCGGCCGTCCACGGCTGCAAGGTGATGCGCTCGCCGAAGCGCCGGCGCAGTCCGGGATCGAGGTTCAAGAACTGATTGATGTTCTCGGCATAGTCGGCAACCACCATCATGAATTTGCCGCGGTGGTTCTCCATCTGGGCCAGAATGGTCTTGGCTGCTTCGTCTTTGAAGGTGCCGCCCGACTTGGCGAGACCCGAGACCTCGTCGACGAACATCAAGCGGCCCCAGGCCTTTTCGAACTGCTTGACGACGACGCCGGCGGTCTGGCCGACGAACTCGCCCTGGAAGGCTGCGCCTTGCGACTCGACCACCTCGGGCACCGCCGTGAGGCCGTAGGCCGCGCCGAACTTCGCCAGCAAACGGGCCAACGTGCTCTTGCCCGTGCCCGGCGGACCATCGACGACCCAATAGGGTTCGACGACGTCGGTGGGGGCCTTGCCGCGCTTCTCGGCGCCCTCGATGCTGGCCGCCATCTTCTTGAGCTTCGCCTTCACGTCCGTCCAGCCGCTCATGCCGTCGAGCTCAGCCCAGAACTCGTCCTTGGTGATGGGCCGTGGCACCGCGAAGTCGTCTTTGATGAGCGTGACGAGGTCGTGGGCGTCGACGGTCTTTGGGTCCATCTGCGTCAGCCGCAGCGTCTGCGCCTTCTGCGCGTGGGCCATGGCGACGTCGATCTCGCCCGCGTTGCCGAAGTTCTTCGTCACGCGCTTGCGGTAATCGAGAAACGCCAGCGCCGCGTCGCGCGTCGGCGCGTCGAGCACGAGCCGCAGTTCGTTCGACTTGTTGTCGAGAATCGTCGCCAGCTCGTCGCGCTTGTAGTCGATGAACGGCACCGTCGTGAACCGCCGCTCGGCGCCGGGGTCGACGTTCTTGATCAAGTCGCCGAGCTCGTCGCTGTAGCCGGCGCCGATGAAGACGGTGTCTTTGTAGGCGGCGTCGGTCATCAGCGGAATGAGCGCACGGAACGCCTCTCGACCGCCTGCGGTATCCTTGAGCTGGTGCATCTCATCGAGAAAGATGACGCCGCCGCGGTTGGCTTCGAAGTAACTCTTCACAATTGTTTCGGGCTTTCCAGCCAGCAAATCTGCAATTGTGATCTTGGTGACTGTCGGGCTTTTGATAAACCCTGATTCTTGCAACAGCTCGCCGAGGATCTCGGCGAAGGTCGTCTTGCCGGTGCCCGGCGCCCCGGCGAAGAGCAGGTTGAGCCGCACCGGGCTCAGCTGCGCGAGCCCCTGGGCCTCGCGCATCGCGG
>JANNAY010000950.1:0-8933 GCA_031384945.1 Deltaproteobacteria bacterium | reverse complement strand
TCGTCCACGGCGTCTGCGGCTCTGACAGCCGCTGCTGCTCTGCCGCCGCCAGCGCCTGCCGCGACGTCGTCAGCGTCGGCGGCGTCGTCGACAACGCCGCCCGCCGCGCGTCGCCCAGCTCATTGTCGAAAGCGATGAACTGATCGCGCCAGCGGCGCTGCGCCACCGCGACGCCCTGCCCCTCGAGCAAGATCTCGACGTGCGCAAGCACGGCGAACAAGCCGTGGGCGCGCAGGACGTCGACGTCGGCGGCGAGGGCATCGTCGTCGACAGCGAGGCCGGCAAAGGCGTCGTCGAGGGCGCGCAAGCCGGTGGGGTCTGGCACTGACAGCTCGCGCACCCCGCCCTCACCGAGCAGCGAGAACGTTGCGGCGCGCTCGGCGGGCATCGCAGGGTGGAGGGCGACGAGGCCACGGGCGACGACGACGGCGCGGCGGCGTTGCTCGAGCAACCCGCGCCAGCGCGCGAGGTCGTTGTCCGTCCACAACGTGAGCGGCAGCTCGCGCAGCAGCGCGGCGCGGGCCCGCAGCCGCCGCCCTGCTGGCACGTCGACGAGCGCCCGCACCGAGGCTTGGAGCTCGACGCCCTCGGCGACAGCGTGGCCGATCATGCCCGGGGCCTCGCGCTCGCGCTCTTCATCGCGGCGCCGCCCGAATTGTTCGTCGCGGCGCCGCTCGTCGGTCCATGGCTCTGGCGGTGCGCGGCCGTCGTCGTCGAGGTCGGCGTGGGCGGCTTCGACGGCGCGGAAATCGGCGACAATGCCGGCGGCCACCTCGGCGACGAAGTCAGCGACGTTGGCGTCGTAGCCGGCGACGGCTTCGCGGTCGACGTCAACGTCGAGGGCGGCGGCGAAGGCGTGCAAGGCGTCGCGGGCGTGGTCGAGGGCGGCGTCGCGGGCGTCGTTGTGCGCGTCGCGCGCCGCCGAATCCGGGTGGCCCTTCGGCCCGAAGTCGGCGGCGGCGCCGCGGACGACATCGACGACGACGCGGCCGTCGACGGTGAGCCACACATCGCGCAGCGTCGGAAAGGCCCAGCCTTCGCGCGCAACAAAGTGCTCGCAGGCCCAAAAATGCCGCGCGATCGCGCCACGCACGTCGACGTCGAGGTCTGCAACGTCGAAGTCGCTGGCGCAGACGCCGAAGACAGCGGCCCAGGCGTGAAAGTGGCGGCCGCCGTCGACGATGACCTCGGGCCCCGGGAAGCTGTAGCTGCGCTGCGGCAGCGCCTCGCCTTCGTGCAGGGCGACCAGCCTTTGGTGCCGGGTCGACCAATGAAACGGCCCGAACGACGTCGTCACGGGCTTGAACCAGCTCCAGCTTTCTCCGACGCGCCACGTAGAGGGCATGGTCGACCTTATGCCGGCTCGCGCCGCAGCTTGTGTGCGCTACCAAGAGCCATGCACGCCTTCTCTCCCTCCGTCGTCGTCGTCGTCGTCGTGACCGTCGGCTGCCAGCCCGGCCGCGCGCCGGTGCGGGCTTGCGAGACCACGCCGGGCGAGACGGTCAGCGCCGACACGTTTCAGAGTGAGGCCGTCGCGCTCGAGACGCGCCTCGAGATCTTGCTGGGCGACGAAGTCGGCGGACCGTTGCGCTGCATCCCCGGCGAAGGCGTCTGCGCTCCCTGCGAAGGCGACAGCTTCGACGTCGTCGTCGGCGACAACATCACCGTCGCCGTCGATGTCGACAACGGCCTCAGCGGGCGCTTCGCGCAGGTTACCTTTCAGGTCGAGCTCACTGCCGATAGCGATCCTGCGTTTCAGCTCCTCGAGCCGGTGCCTGCTTCGACGTCGAGCGAAGACGGCCCCGTCGCCATCATTGTGAGCATCGCGCCCGTCGACGTAGGCGCCATCGACGCCGTCTTGAGCATCACCTCGTCCGCGTCCAACACCCGCGGCCGGCCGCCGACGCTTGTCGGGCTGCACGCGAACGCCGTCGCACCCTGACAGCTGTCGTTGCGCACCGCGGGGGCGCGGGCAAACAGCGACCATGCGCGCCTTCTCTTTCTACGTCGTCGCCTTTTGCTGCTGCTGCTTCGCCGTCGACGTCGACGCCGAACCCCTGCGCGTCGGCTACAGCACCATCGCGCCGTACATCAGCGCCGGCGCCGACGCGCAGCACCCGGTCGGCTACGAAGCCGACGTCGTCACCGCCGTCGCCGACGGACTCGACAGAGACGTCGTCTGGGTCGCCGGCAAAAACGTCGCCGAATCAATGTCACAGTTGGAGCGCGGCGACGTCGACGTCGCCCTCGGCGCCATCTCGATCACGGGCGAGCGCGAGGTGCGGTTCGACTTCACGGTGCCCGTGGTGCGCGACGGTCTGACCATTCTTGTGAAGAACGATCCGACGTCGACGGCGACGGCGCTGCAGAGCGTGTTCACGCCGTCGCGCATGGCGATTCTCTTTGGCTTCTTGTTGTTGATCGTCGTCGCCGGACACCTGATTTGGTTCGCCGAGCGCGGCTCGCCGTCGTTTCACGCCCGCTACTTTCCCGGCGTCTTCGAGGGCATGTACTTCGCCATCGTCACCGCCAGCACCGTCGGCTACGGCGACAAAGCACCCGCGCGTTGGCTCGGCCGCGCCATCTCGGCCGTCGTCATCGTCGTCTCGCTGCCGATGTTCGCCATCTTCACCGCCGAGCTCGCCTCGGCCATCACGCTGCAGTCGGTGCAGACCGGCATCAAGAGTCCGCAAGACTTGAGCGGACGCCGCGTCGCCGCCGAGCGCGCCACCACCGGCGCGCGCTGGGCCGCCGAACAAGGCGCCATCGTCGTCGCTGTCGACGACCTCGACGACGCCGTCGCTGCCCTCGACAAAGGCGACGTCGCCGCCGTCGTCTACGACGCCTCACCGCTGCGCATGTTGGTGGCCAGCGCCGGCCACGAGCGCTTGATCGCCCTGCCCGGCACCTGGGATCTGCACGACGTCGGCTTCGTGGTCGCCGCCGGCAGCCCGCTGCGCGAATCGATCAACCGGCGGCTGCTCGCCCTCGACGACGTCGGCGGCCTCGCGAAGCTGCGGCTGCAATGGTTTGGCCGCGAAGAATGAACCGCGCGATGAATCGGGGCGACGCGGCGCGCGTCGACGGCGACAACAAATTCATCGTAGGAGACGTCCCATGACCAAGCTGAACCAGATCCTCGCCGTCGAGAAAGGCACCAAGTCGCGCGTGTACTCCGAGGTCACGCAGATGAACGCGTCGGCGCAGAAGCCCGCGCTCTTCAACGGCTTCTCGAAAACATGGAAGGCGAAAGACGAAGAGGGCGAGCAGTTTCCTCCCGAGTCGCTGCGCGTGCAGCAGAACGCCCGCGAGCAGCTGTCGACGATGGCGCGGCACCTGAGCGAGCTGTTCGACGTCTCGGCCGCGAAAGACTGGGCCAACTGCCAGGCCAAGGGCGACGTCGTCGTCGACGGCAAGGTGCTCTTGAAGGGCTCGCCGGCCACGTACCTGCTCTTTCTCGAGAAGCAGCTGAACGACATCCAGACCTTCATCGGCAATCTGCCGGTGCTCGATCCGGCTGAAGAGTGGCGCTTCGACGAGGCCGCGAACCTCTACAAGTCTGACCTGACGAAGACGGCGCGCACGAAAAAGGTGCAGAAGCCCATCGTTTTGTATGACGCCACGAAAGAGCATCCGGCCCAGACCCAGTTGATCACCGAAGATGTGGTCATCGGCCACTGGGACACCGTCAAGCACTCAGGCGCCCTGCCGCCGAAGCGCAAGCAAGAGCTGCTCGAGCGCGTCGAGAAGCTCATCAAGGCCGTGAAATTCGCCCGCGAAGAGGCGAACGCGCAAGAGGCCGAGAAGAAAGAGGTCGCTGCTGCGATTTTCGACTTCCTCTTGGCTTGACCACGCAACACTGAAAGCGGTTTCGCTGGCGCAGCGCCTTGAGCCTCGCCAGCGGAGCCGCTTTTTCTTTCGCGGAATGATGTAAGGTGATCTGCGCGAAGGTTTCGCTTGCATCCAACGCTGAAGTCGGCAAAGCTGTCGGCGACCGAGACTCAATTTCAATCTCATCGGTCAGCAACCGTCGGCGGCAGTTGGGTGTGAGCGTGCAGGTTCGAGTCCTGCTCCCTTCATCTCTGAAGGGATGGCGAAACTGGCAGACGCGGGGGCCGCAAGGCTCTTGCTCGCACCCTCAAAGATCCTGCTGACGACGGTGAACTGAGACTCAACCTGTTCGGTCGAAGCTCAGCATTGCCATGGAGGACGGATCGAGCGTGGGTCGTGTGCAGGGGAGAGACACCGGTTCGAATCCGGTCGGGCGCTCGATGCGCCCGTTGTCTAGCGGTAGGACACTCCCTTACGAACGTCAGCTATCCACTATACTGTCACCGCCCTCATGAAGTCGTGGCACGAACCCGGTGGGACGGATATTCCCATCGGGTTCACTTTATTTTGGGTCACTGATTCTTGAGCCAAATCAGTCAATCGGAAACATGATCAGGTTCTTCTTGCTGCCGCCGAGCTGCGAGAACGTGCGCTGCTCGACGACGACGCCGGTGCGGCGAATGGCGACCACGCGCCCCATCGCCAGCATGTCGCCGACCTTCAGCACCACGTTCTGACCGCCCTTGACCTCGACCATCACCCGGGGCGAGGCCACGCCCGAGACGATGCCGCGAATGGTGACGTCATCGACCTGGACGCAGGCGGCCACCGACTCTTTGCAGCGCTCGCTCAGCTGCGGCCGCTCAGAGGCATCAAAGGCTGCGAAGGGATCGCGGCGCACAACAGGATCGGCGGCAAAGGCGGGGACGGCGGCGACGAGGGCGACGAGGGCGGCGACGGCTTTCATGGCGACTCCTGCTGCGGGTTCGCCAGCCTCTCATGGGCGCATTACTTGGGTCCATAGACACATAACTATGAAGCCTAAGCCCCTGATTTCACGTCGATCACCTGAGACAGCCGGCCGTCAGCGGTAGACGAAGGCGTCCCCGCCGTCGGCGCCTTCTGCTAGCGCGACGCCATGACTGTGAAGCTCGACGGCAAATCCCTCTCCCTCGACGACGTGGTCGCCGTCTCCGCTGGCTACGAAGGCGTCAGCGTCGACGACGCCGTCATCGCCCGCCTGCACAATGCGCGGGCCCTCGTCGACGAGATGGCCCGCGGCGACGAGCCCCACTACGGCATCAACACTGGCTTCGGCGCGCTCGCCGAGAAGAAGATCCCAAAAGACAAAGTCGCACTGCTGCAGCGCAACTTGATCGAGTCCCACGCCGTCGGCGTCGGCGAGCCGCTGGCGTTGCCCGTCGCTCGCGCGCTGCTGCTGCTGCGGGCGGCCACGCTCGCCGTCGGACACTCCGGCTGCCGGCCCGTGGTGCTCGAGACGCTGGTGGCGTTGCTCAACGCGGGTTGTGGACCTTGCGTGCCGATGAAGGGCAGCGTCGGCGCCAGCGGCGACCTCGCGCCGCTCGCGCACACGGCCATGTTGCTGCTCGGACAGGGCGACGCCTTTGTCAGAACGACGCACGGGCAAACGCAGCGCATCTCGGCCGCTGAAGCGCTGTCGCTGGCCAACGTGGCGCCCATCGTGCTCGAGGCCAAAGAGGGGCTCGCCCTCATCAACGGCACGCAAGCGATGGCCGCCCAGGGCATCATCTCGCTCGTCGAAGCCGAGCGCTTGTGCCTGCTCGCCGACGTCATTGGCGCCATGAGCCTCGACGCGCTGCAGGGCACAAAGGCCGCGTTCGATCCGCGCATTCACAAAGCGCGGCCGCACCCGGGCCAGCTGCAATCTGCGCAAAACCTGCTCGCGCTGCTCGAAGGCAGCGCGATCATGGAGAGCCACAAGGACTGCGGAAAGGTTCAAGACCCGTACTCGCTGCGCTGCATGCCGCAGGTGCACGGCGCCACGCGCGACACGCTCGTCCACGTGCGCAGCGTGCTCACGCGCGAGATCAACAGCGCCACCGACAACCCCCTCGTCTTTCTCGACGGCGACCATGGCGTCGCTGGCGACGACGTGCTCAGCGGCGGCAACTTTCACGGGCAGCCCGTGGCCCTCGTGCTCGACTTTCTCGCCATCGCCGTGGCCGAGCTCGCCAACATCTCTGAGCGCCGCGTCGAGCAGCTGGTGAACCCAGCGTTGTCGTCGGGACTGCCGCCGTTTCTCGCGCCCGACCCTGGCCTCAACTCGGGCTTCATGATCTTGCAGGTCACCGCCGCGGCGTTGATCAACGAGAACAAGGTGCTCTGTCACCCCGCCAGCGTCGACTCGATCCCGTCGTCAGCGAACCGCGAGGATCATGTGTCGATGGGCATGACGTCGGCGAACAAGGCCGCCGCCGTCGTGCAGAACGTGCGCTGTGTGCTGGGCATCGAGCTGATGACCGCCTGCCAGGCCATCGACCTGCGCCGTCCGCACCCGCCGGGCAAGCCCCTCGTCGACGTGCTCGCCCGCGTGAGAAAAGACATCGACTTCGCCCCCGTCGACCGCGCCTTTGGCAAAGACCTCGAACGCGCCATCGCCCTCGTCGGCGACGACACGCTCATCAAGGTCGCCAAGAAGCAGGCGGCGATCGCGTAGCGCTCACTGCCGCCGACGACGTCAGCGCAGGCCCGACGAGAACGCGCGGGTGCGCTCTTGCGCCGACACCGGCATGAGCTCGGCGAGCTGGTCGCAGATGCCGCGCAGGCCGGCGAGCTCGTTCTTGTCGACCATCTTGCGGCCCTGATCGACGAGCACGAGGGCCTTTTTCAACTCGCGCGCCTCGTGCACGCGGCTCGCGTAGTTCTCAAACACCGTCTCCCACGCGCGCGGGTCGCGAAAGAACGCGGCGTTGCCGAGGCGACGCACCACGCGACGGTGGCGCTCGAGGTCTTTCACCGAACGCGACGCGCGGGCGCGGTTGATGCCGTTGAGCGCGTCGTCGAGCAGCTTCTGCTCGGCCGGCGTGCCGTCTTGCGAGACGACGGCCGAGGCCCAACCCACGTCTTCTATCGCGCGGCCTTCGAGCTCGGGCCAGCGACCCTCAGACTCGAGCTCTGAGACACGACCCTCGAGGTCGAGCATCAAGCGGCGGGCGCGCTGCGCTTGTTCTTCGTCGCCGCCGAGGGCGCGATCGAGGGCGCGCTCGGCCTCTTGCTGCTCGCGCAAGAGCGTGTCGATGCGCTCGTACATGTGCGTCTGTCCGTGGCTCTTCGCATCAGTGCGCAAGCGGGCGAGGCGATCGAGCAGCTGCACAACGCCGCTGCGCAGGGCATCGAGCGAGGCCTCGGGAACCACAAGATGGGCCACCGATTCAAAGACTTTCTTCATGCTCGGAATATAGGCTTTAGCAGACAGTTGACCACCCTTGTCGAGCTCGAGGGTCACCTCGACGGCCGTGTTCGCAGGCAACACTTGATCGAGCTCTTTGCCGTCGATCTCGAGTGAACCAATCAAGCGACAGAGGTGGGCTTCTTCCAGCTCACCCTGCACCAGCGGAATGCGCAGCGCAGGGCCCGGCGTGCCCGGCATCGTGGTCTCGACAGTGTGGTGCGTGAAGGTTCGCTTGGTGGGCAGCGGCGCGCCCTTCTCGAAGTAGACGCGCACCAGGTTGTTGGCGAGGGCGACCCCGACCGAGCGCGAGACGGGCGGGTCGCCGATGGTGACGCCGTGCACGATGTTGATCGACGCCGGCGACGTCGCTGTCGCGTTGCCTTTGTCGTCTTTGGCTTCGATGACGAAGGTGTTGCCTTTGCGGGCGACGAGCTCGGCCATGACGGCAAAGGCGCCCTCGTCGTCGCGCACGACCCACTCGCTGCTCCACCCCGGGTCGCCGCTGCGCACCAGGCGGATCATCTTCGGCGCCGTCGGTGCGTCTTTGTCGACGAGCCGCATCAACACGAAGGGCATCAAGTCGGTCGACAAGGTCGGCGCCTTGACGTTCAAGCGGTGCCCGCTCTCGACCTTCTTCGACAGCGCCGTCGGCCGCGCGTCGAGCCCTGAGGTCGCCGCGGCGAGAGCGGCGCCCTGGGCGACCAGCGTCATCGGGTCGTGGGCCTCGGCGGCGAGGGGACCGACGCGCTCGGCCACGAGGCCGCGCACGAACGGCATCGCGGTCGGGCCACCGACCAACACGACGTGCTCGATGTCGGCGCGCTCGATGTTGTGGGCGGCGAGCAAGCGCTCGCACACATCGCACGAGCGCACGACCAGCGGCTCGACGAGCCGCTCGAGCACCGCGCGCGTCAGCGTGATCTCGAGGGCGATCTCTTCGCCGTCGAGCTGCAGCGGCTCGCCGGCGCTGAGCGTGACTTCAGGCGCGCGACCGAGCTCGATCTTCGCCTCTTCGGCGATGGCGGCGAGGCGGCGCAAGAAGGGCGCGTGCAATGGATTTTTCGTGTCGACGCGGATGCCATCAGCATCGAGCATTTCGACGGCCCAGGCGACGACAGCCTGGTCGAAGTCGCGGCCGCCCAAGAAATTGTCGCCGTCGTGGCCGATGACGCGCAAGATGCCGTCTTTGCCCTGCAACAACGAAACATCGAAGGTGCCGCCGCCCAAATCGTAGACCAACCAGGTGCCCTCAGAGCCTGACTTGAAGCCCGCTGCCAGCGCCGACGCGACGGGCTCTTGCAAGAGCTCGACGCGCTCGAAGCCCGCCATACGCGCGGCCTCTGACGTCGCCCGCGTCTGCGGCAGTTCGAACAGCGCCGGCACGGTGATGACGGCTTTCTGTGGCTTCACGCCCAGCTGCACGTCGACGTCGTGGATCATGGCCTTGAGCACTTCGGCCGAGAGCTCTTCGGGGCGCAGCTCTTTGTTGGCGGCGAGAAAGCGCAGCTTGGTGTCGGTGCCCATCAAGCGCTTGAAGCCGCTGCGCGTGTTGTCGGGATCGCTCTCGAGGTAGCGCCGCGCCTTCTCGCCCACGATGGGGCCGCCCTTGGCCGCGAGGCGCACCACCGACGGCGTCAGCGTCGATCCGGCGCCGATTCTGATGACGGTG
>JANNAY010000918.1:0-6178 GCA_031384945.1 Deltaproteobacteria bacterium | reverse complement strand
CAGAGACAGCGTCGCGGGCCGCGAACGCCTGCAGCTTCGCCGCATCGAGCCGGACCGTCTTGTTGGCGGGGCCGCCGAGCTCAAGCTGCGCGGCAAGATCGCGATGTCGACCGACGGCATGGACCAGGGCAACTGGGTCATCGTCGACTACGGCTCCGTCGTGCTGCATGTGTTCTTGCAGTCGGCCCGCCGCTACTACGACCTCGACGGCTTCTGGGTCGACGCCCCCCGCGTCGCCGTCGACGAGCTTCGTGGACAAGGAAAGCTCGCGACGATGTAGCGACAAAAGACGATGAAAGCGCCGAAGTCGGTGCCGTCGTCGTCGGTCGAGCAATAAAAAAGCGGATCCGAGGGGATCCGCTTTTTTTGTTCACTGTGACGGTGAACGTCAGGCTTTCACTGACCGCCGGCCTTGGCGATCGAGAAGGGGCCCGCGTACTGCGTCATGCCCGCGATGCCGCCGGTGCGCTGCACCCAGAACGACTCGACCTTGTTCGGATCGGCGCGCGGCGCCGTCGGCGTGAGCGCGCCGACCGGGATCATCGCCGTAAAGGCGAAGCCGTCGGGGTGCTTCTCGCGCATCATCGGCGACGACTCGAAGCGCGAGCCGAGGGGCATCGAGTTGTGCCACTGGACGTTCTTGGCGCCGTTGAACGCCTTGATCATCGCCTCGGTGTGCTTCTGCGACACCGCGGTCTTCGCCTCGGGCTTCGCCGGGTGGATCATCGGTCCGCCGTCTTCGTTGTCAGACGGGGCCTTCATCGTGTGCATCATGCCGCCGCCGCCGGGGGCGGGGCCGCCGTCTTCGTTGTCGGACGGGAACTTCTTCGACGTCGGAGCGCCGCCGAGCTGCGTCTGGGCGCCGTCGAGGTTCGCCTTGGGCGCGTCGAGCCACTTTTGCACTTCGCCGAGCTGCGTCTTGGTCACGGCGCCACCTTTGGCGCGGGCGACGAGGGCGGCGACGTCGTTCTTCGCCGTCTGCAGATCGCCACCGGCGGTCTTCAGCTGGTCGTCGGCGAGCTTCGCGGTGTGGTCGGCGACCTTGAGCAGGCCGGTGAGGCTCTTGCGCGCGTCGGCGACGGACGAGAGCGCCTTGTCGAGGGCGGTGGTCACCTTGGTGAGCTCACCCTTGCCGACCATGCCCTTGCCGAGCAGGCCAGCGAGGTGCCCGCGGGCCATGTCGAGCTGAAACTCGGCGCCGTTGGTGTCGCGCAGAGCGTCGGCCTTGAGCTGCGTGGCCTTGGTGCCGCCGGCTTCTTTGCCCTGGGCAGCGACGAAGTTGGCGAAGGCTTCGCGGGCTTTCGGCGAGAGCGCTTTGCCCTCTTTGCCGTCGAGAAACTGCTGAACAACGCGGGCGCGTTCGCCAGCGTCGGCGCTCGGGTGGCCTTCGAGCTGCGTGAGTGCGGTCTTGGCTTCGGTGACGCTGATGGTCGACTTGGCGTGCGAGCCGGCGGTCTGCGACTGGCGCAGCACGGCGGCGAAGGCTGCCTCGGGGGACATGATTCTTCCGGTCGTCGTCATTGGCTTCTCCCTTTGGGGCCGTCACGACGACGGCTTGCGGGGTTTCTAGCGCGAAAACCGGCAGATTGGCGCGATCTGAAACACGCTCCCGGCGCTTCCCAACGCGGCGCAAAGGTTGTCGCCGACGTGTACGCTGCCGTCCATGCGTGCACTGGGACTTCTGCTGCTGCTGCTGGCGCTTCCGGCCTGCGTGAACTGCGACCCGCCGCCGATCGAGCCGCTGACGACGACGCCGCCATCGCCGGTGCGCCGCCTGACCGGCGAAGAGCTGAACCGCACCCTCGTCGACCTGTTTCCGGCCGTCGATCTGCCCACCGTCGACATCACCGAAGACAACGGCAGAGACTTCGCGCAGCAGACGAACCGCCAGGTCGTCGCCGACCTCTACATCGAGCAGCTGCGCGCCGGCATCAACGGCGTCGCCGCCGCTGTCTTCGCCGCCAAAGACCCCAGAGACGGCGCAGCATCCGACGACGCTGCCATCGACGCCGTGCTCGTCGACTTGCTGCCCCGCGCCTTTCGCCGCGGCGTCTCTGACGACGAGGTCGCCCGCTTCAAAGGCTTCTTCTTGGAGCAGAAGGCCAGCCTCGGCTTCGTGCCCGCCTACCAGCTGCTGTTGCAAGGCATCTTGCAATCGCCCGCGTTCTTGTATCGACTGGAACTTGACGCTGCGGGCGACGCCGATGAGCAGGGCCGCATCCCGGTGTCGTCGGTCGAGATGGCGTCGCGGCTGTCGTACTTCTTGTGGGGCAGCACGCCCGATGACGAGCTCTTGCAAGCGGGCATCTCGGGTGAGCTGGCGCAACCCGACAAGGTCGGCGAGCAGGCGGCCCGGCTGTTGGCCGATCCACGGTCGATGCAGGCCATCCAGAGCTTTCACCGGCAGTGGCTCGACTTTGACCGTGTGCTGCAAACCAACAAGTCGCCTGTGCGCTTTCCACAGTATAACGAATTCTTGCGTGGCGCGATGCGCACCGAAGCCACCGACTTCATCGACCTGGTGTTTCAGCAAGACGCCAAGCTGCGCACGCTCTTGACGTCGCGGCAGGCGAAGCTCATCCCCGCCCTCGGCCCGGTCTACGGCGTCGACGTCAGCAGCGACGGCCAGGTCGTCGAGCTGCCCGCCGAGCGCTCGGGCATTCTCACCCAGGCGCAGTTTCTCGCTGCCCGCGGCCACGCCGTCGAAGGGTCGCCGGTGTTGCGCGGCGTCTTCGTGCTCGAGCGCCTCGTGTGCGAGGCGCCGCCGCCGCCTGGCGGCGACATCGACACGACGCCGCCGCAGCCCGAAGAAGACGGCGACGCGCCGCGCACCAACCGCGCCCGCTACAAGGCCCACGAAGACCAACCGCTGTGCGCCGGCTGCCACCAGCCCATCGACGGCATCGGCTTTGGCCTCGAGGCCTTTGACTCGATGGGGCAGTTCAGAAGCACCGACAACGGCATCGACGTCGACGCCAGCGGCAGCCTCGAACAGACCCGCGTCGGCGGCACCTTCAACGGCGCCGCCGAGCTCGGACAGAAGCTCGCCGCGTCACCGATCGTGAGCGCGTGCGTGGCCAAACACTGGTTCCGCTTCGCCAACGGGCGGCGCGAAGAGAGCGGCGATCAAGTCGACCTCGACGCCGTCACCGCCGAATTCGATGGCGCCGACGGCGACGTCCGCGTTCTTTTGCAGGCCATCGTGCAGAGCGATGCCTTCCGGTTGCGGAGGGTCAAATGAAGACCATCTCTCTCTCTCGTCGTCGTTTGTTGCAGGCCACCGGTCTCGCCGGCGCGTCGTTGTTCTTGCCGTCGACGCGGGCGCGGGCGCAGAACGCGCCGCCAAAGCGCCTCATCGTGATGTTTACGCAGCACGGCTTCGTCTACGACTCGATCAAGATGCGGCCCGCGGGCGCCAACGTCGATGGCGACTTCGACGTCGACCTCTCTGCCGTCGACGACGCCGAATTGAGCCGCGTCTTGCGTCCGCTCAGCGGCTTCAAAGACAAGCTCTCGGTGATCGACGGACTGTCGATGGCCAGCGCCGAAGCCGACATCCTCGTCAACGAGCACGACAAGGGCGTGCGCCACGCGCTGACCGGCAAGAACCTCATCGACGACCCCGCTGGCGTCCAGGGCGGCGGCGCGTCGCTCGACCAGATCGTGGCGCGCAAGATCGCCGTCAACGGTCGTTTGGATTCGCTCGAATTTGGCGTCATCGGCGCCACCGGCGGCGGCTGCGTCTTCAGAGACGCCAACCAGCCGCTGCCGCCCGACAACGATCCGCGCGGCGCTTTTGGGCGCTTGTTTCCGTCACAAGGCGGCGACGACGAAGACGACGCCGACCGCGTCCGCAAAGGACAAGCGTCGGTGCTCGACCTCGTGCAGCAGCAGTACACCGACCTCTTGCCGCGCTTGAGTGGCGACGACAGGGCCAAGCTCGAGCTGCACCGCGATTTGATCCGCGGCGCCGAAGAGCGCGTGCGCGCGTTGGAAAATTTTCAGTGCACGCGGCCCGACGAACCCGACCTCGTCGACGACTTCAGCAACGTCTCGCACTACGAATCCCGCTTCGACGCCTTTGTCGACATCACCGCCGCGACCCTCGCCTGCGATCTCACGCGCGTCGTGACGATTCAGATGTCGCAGCTGCGCAACGACCACCTCGGCATCAGCGGCGACGTGCACGCCGACTTTGCCCACAACAGCGACACCAACGCCGACTCGATCGAGGTCATGAGCCGCTACGGCGAGGTGCACGCCGATCATTTTCGTCGCTTGCTGGTCGCCCTCGACAGCGTCCCCGAAGAAGGCGGCACGCTGCTCGACAACTGCGCGGTTCTTTGGTGCAGCGAGCTCGCGACCGGCACGCACAAATTCAACGTCTGGCCCGCCGTCGTCGCCGGCGGCGCTGGCGGCGGGCTGCGCACCGGTCGCTACCTGCGCTTCAAGCCGAACACGCCCAACGCCAACCCGAACCCCAATTTCTCCGGCGTCGAGCGCTTGATCGGGCTGCCGCACAACCGCCTGTTGACGACGCTGGCGCAAGCCGTCGGCGCCGACGTCGACAGCGTCGGCGAGACCGAGATCGTGACGACCGAGGGCCAGCGCGTCGATTGCAAAGCGCCCGTCGACGGCTTGCTCTCTTAGCGGCACCACTCCTGCAGCTCCTTCTGCGTCGACGTCGTTCACGGCGTCGACGTCTGCGCCTCATGCGGCGCAATGGAGGACGTGATGTCGAAACGAATTCTGATCATCGCCACGAACCACTTCGAAGAGAGCGAGCTGTTCGAGCCGAAGAAGGCCCTCGAAGACGCCGGCCACGTCGTCGTCGTCGCGTCGCCGAGCGCGGATCGCATCCAGGGTGAGAAGCAGGGCGAAAAGACGCGTTCGCTCGTGCCCGACATGACGCTCAAACAGGCGCACGCCGAAGAATTCGACGCACTCGTCATCCCCGGCGGCGTCGGCAACCCCGACGCCCTCCGCCTCGACGACGACGCTGTCGGCCTCGTCAAAGTGTTCATGGAGCAGAAGAAGCCGGTCGCCGCCATCTGTCACGGGCCATGGCTGCTCGTCGAAGCCGGCGTCGTCGACGGACGCACCGTCACCTCGTGGCCATCGCTGCGCACCGATCTCAAGAACGCCGGCGCCGCCGTCGTCGACGAGGCCGTCGTCGTCGACGACAACCTGATCACGTCCCGCAAGCCCGACGACCTGCCGCAATTCAACGCGGCGCTGCTCGAGGCCGTCGGCGTCTAAAGCCCCACCAACTTCGACGGCGCGCCGACGCTGTGCAGGGCTGCGATGCGTCCGTCGTCGTCGGTGTCGACGCGCAACACCCAAAGCGGCGCTTGTCCTGGACGCTCGATGGTCGAGCGCAAAACGATCGCGGGCAGGGCGTTGATGACGGCGATGGCGATCTCAAAGGTGCCCGGCTTCCACAGGCGCATGAGGTTCTTGAAGACGGTCATCACGCGCTGCGGTCCGACCAGCGGAACGCGCGCAGCCTGAAAGACGCCGCCGCCGTCGGAGAGGGCGACGCAGTCTTCTCGCAGCAGCGACAGCGCCTCGTCGACGTCGTCGTTGGCCAACGCAGTGAAGAACCGCTGCAGGGCCGCGCCGTCGCGCACGAGGCGATCTTCGTCGGGGATGGCGCGGTGTTCGTCGTAGGCGCGCAGCGCTTTCTTGGCCCGCGACAAAATCGTCTTCGCGTTGTCGTCAGAAATGCCCAGCGCCGCCGCCGTCTCGTGTCCTGAGAAATCAAAGACCTCGCGCAGCACCAACACCGCGCGTTGCACCGGCGTCAGCGCTTCGAGCGCCAGCAAGAACGCGAAGGTCACGCTCTCTTTGCGCGAGTACCGCACGTCGGCGCCCTCGACGCGTTTGTCGTCGACCGCGTTGTCTTCGATGGCCCTGTCGAGGGCTTCTTCGTCGACGACGCCGGGCAGCCACGGACCGACGTACGTGGTGCGCCGCCGCCGCCGCAGCTGATCGCGCGCGACGTTCATGGTCACGCGCACCAGCCACGGACGCAGCGGCCGCGACAAGTCTTTCGGCGGGTGCAAGAGCGTGCGCGTGAACGCCTCTTGCACGACGTCGTCGGCGTCGGCGACGGTGCCCGTCATCCGGTACGCCAAGCTCTTCAAAAACGGACGGTGTGCTTCGAGGTCCACGTCGT
>JANNAY010000895.1:0-6552 GCA_031384945.1 Deltaproteobacteria bacterium | reverse complement strand
GCCGGCAACGTCGACGACGCGGCGACGACGTCGCTGCCAGCGCCGACGACGACACCGCCCGCGCCGGCGTGAACGGCGGCGGGGCATTCGTAGAAGCCGCCATCGGCTGAGTCGACGGTGGCGAGGGCGGCGGTGACGACGACGAAGCCGGCGGCGCCGAGGGGTCCGAGGGTCAAGAGCGGCAGCCCCGGCATCGCGTCAGCCGCGACGAAGCCGGCGCGGGCGCCGCAGACGACGTCGACATCGACGACGCGGCCGTCGTTGAAGCGGACGTCGTAGTGGGCAGCGGCGGCCCGTGGCTGCGCGACGAACAACGGTGTGACGCCTCTGACGACGCCGTCGGCGCCGACGACGCTGGCACCGCGCGGCGACGAATCGATCGAGACGCGCTGGTCGGTGCCGCCGACGGTCGCGCAGGCGACGCTGGTGCACAGCGACAAGACAAAACAGGCGGCGCTTATCCATCGCATGCGCGCGACAGTAGTCGTTCGCGGCTCGAGGTTCCGCGCCAGGCACCGGCGCCGCGGCCTACGACCCATGTCCGCGCTCGGCGGCGCCGGCGTCGACGTCGGTCAGCCGCTCCGCGCCACCACCGCGTCAACGGTCACCGCAACACCGCATTTTTGAGCAGCCGCGCGAGACACCAGGTTCTCGCGTGACCGCGTCGCGGCCGTCATGAACCTGTGCGCTCGCGGTGCTTGCACCCCGGCCAGCAGCAAGGCCGCCGCTGTCCCTCCTCCAGCTCTTGCTGCGTGCGAAGGATGCGGCGGTCGCGGGTCTTCGCCTGCTTGGCGTCCTCGACCCAACAAATGAACTCGTTGCGCGCGAGGGGCGTGATGTCGTTCCACGCGTCGAGCGCCGTCGCGTTCTTCAACAACGCGTCGCGGAGGTCAGCCGGAAGCTCGTGCACAACGCCACCGGGCACCTCGACGCTCATGCAGCGCCTTTGTCGACGACGCGAAAGGTGATCATGACCCTGCCGGCGCCGAGGGCGCGACGGCCGTGCATCGCGAGCACTTGCCCGTGCGTGCGTTGGTGGGCGCTGCGGTGGTCGGAAATCAGCTGATTCAGTTGCGCATCACTTGTGAACGTAAATGCGACATCGACGAGCACAGGCTCACGTTTTTTTCCCATCCGTGATTCCTCCGACGACGGCGACTCTATACGCGAACGGAGCTGTGCGCCGCCAGCTCCTCGACGAGCGCGGCGGTGCGGCGACGCCGTTGGCGGCGCAGTTGCCTTCGGCGCCGCGCCGCCTGCTGGGTCGATCCTGCGATCATCGTCGTCATGTCGAAGGTGCTCACCGTGCTGGCGCGGCTGAGAGCACGGCCACTTGTATTTTGACCCTGTCGCCGCCGAGAGTCCGAGCTCGACGGGGATGCCATGGACGAGCCAAAGACACCGGCAAACGAAACCGAGCGGCTGCGGAGTCTCTACGGCTACCAGGTGCTGGACACGCCCGCCGAGGCACAGTTCGACGCCATCGTTCGTCTGGCGGCGCAGATCGTCGGCGCTCCCATCTCGCTGATTTCCCTGGTCGATGCCGATCGGCAGTGGTTCAAGGCCCGTTATGGCCTCGACGTTCCCGAGACCTCCAGATCGGTCTCGTTCTGCGGCCACGCCGTTGCCTCTGGCGCGCCGTTGGAGGTCAACGACGCTCGCGAAGATCCCCGCTTCTCTGACAGCCCGCTCGTCGTCGGTGAGCCGCGGATCGTCTTCTACGCGGGCATGCCGATCATCACGCCCGACGGATTCCCGCTCGGCACGTTGTGCACCATCGACCTCGTACCGCGGCGGCTCACCGAGGCCCAGCGCGACACCCTGCGCGTGTTGGCCGACCAGGTCGTCCAGCTGCTCGAGCTGCGCAAGACCGCCCGGCTTCTCGCTGAAGAGCGTCGCGAGACCGAGGTCTACGCGCGCTTCTTCTCCGTCACCCGCGACCTCAAGTGCACGACCGACACCCGGCTCGCCGTGCACAAGCTCAACCCGATGTGGGAACGGTCCCTTGGCTGGAACGCCGACGAGCTGCGCGCGCGGCCGCTTGACAGCTTCCTCCACGAAGACGACCGCCCGGGCCTGCGCGCAGCCGTCGAGCGGCTGCTGCGAAAAACAACCGCGACCGAGCAGTTCGAGAACCGCTTCCAGACCCGCGCGGGCGGCTTTCGCACGCTCCAATGGCAGGCCGTCGCCGACGGCGACACCATCTTCGCCACCGCCCGCGACGTCACGGTCGAGCGCGAGAACGCCATCGCGTCCGCCAGGCGTGACGTGGCGCTGGCCGCCAGCGAGCAGCAGCTGCGCGTCTTGTTCGAAGGCATGGACGAAGGCGTCGTCCACCAGGACGCGACCGGGGCCTTCATCAAAAACAACGCCGCCGCCGAGCGCATGCTGGGCCTCTCGGCCGATGAGCTCTGCGGCCGCTCATCGATCGACCCCCGCTGGCGTTGTGTGCACGTCGACGGCTCGCCCTTCCCGAACGAGACCCACCCGGCGATCCAGGTGCTGAAGACGGGGGTGCCCCAACACAACGTGATCATGGGAGTGCACAAGCCCGACGGAGCGCTCAGCTGGATCTCGATCAACTCCGCGCCGCTCTTTGATCAAGACGCGACGCGCCCCCACTCGGCCATCACGACCTTCCGTGACGTGACCGACGAACGCAGAGCCGCCGAGCTCGCCGAGCGCATGACCCGACAAGAGCGCCTCGTGACGACGGGTACGCTCGCGGCGGGCGTCGGCCACGAGATCAACAACCCGCTCAGCTACGTGATGGTCAACACCGACCTCGCGCTCGAAGAAGTCCGCACCATCGCCGGCGGCTCGCCGGCAGGCCGCCTCAAGGGCCTGGTCGAGTTGCTCGGTGACATCCGCGACGGCGCCGAGCGCATCCGGCGCATCGTGCGGGGGCTCAAGGCCCTGGGCCGTGAAGACGGTCCGCCCATCCCCACCGACATCGCCAGTGTGCTCGACATCAGCATCAACATGGCCATGCACGAGATGCGGCAGCGGGCCACGCTCCTTGTCGAGCTCGACAACCTGCCCGAGGTCACCGGCGACGAATCGCGGCTGACGCAGGTCTTCGTCAACCTCCTCGTCAACGCCGCCCAGTCCTTCGAGGCCGCCGACCCGTCGACGAACAAGGTCGTCGTGCACGCCACCCGCGTCGGCGACACCGTCCGTGTCTCCATCACCGACAACGGGCCGGGCATCCCTGACACGGTTCTGCCCCGCATCTTCGATCCCTTCTTCACGACCAAGCCGGTGAACGTCGGCACCGGTCTGGGCCTGTCGATCTCGCACACCATCGTGACGGGCACCCTCGACTGCGAGACGCGACCAGGGGTCGGCACCACGTTCCACGTCACGCTCCCTGTCTCACGGCCGATGCCAGGCGCCGCGGAGCCCGCTGTGCAGGCCCCTCGGGGGCGCGTGCTGTTGATTGACGACGACGATGCCGTGCTGCGCACCTTGAAGCGCCTGCTTGAACCGGGGCATGCCGTGCAGTCCTTCAACGACCCGCGCGCCGCACTCGCCACCATCCAGGCCGGCGAGCGCTTCGACGTCGTCTTCTGCGACCTCATGATGCCGCACTTGGACGGCATGGAGCTGTTCTCGAAGGTGGAAGCCATCGACGGCGACCTCGCCCGCCGCTTCGTCTTCGTCACCGGCGGCATCTCCGACGACACCGTCCGCCGCTTTCTCGCCGAGGTCCCGAACGAACGATTGGAGAAGCCGTTCAGCACCCAGAACGTGCGTGGCCTCGCCCGCCGCTTCGCCGACTCACGCCGCAGCTGACCTCGCGCCCGGCACGGACCTGCTCAACCTGCTCAACCTGCTCAACGCTGTCGCGGCCTCGCTGCCCGACTCGCTGACGAGAGACGCGCCCGGCCATCGAGATTCTGCGCAGAGGATAACCGTCAGCCGTGCACGGCGAGCAAGAAGACGACGATGCCGAACACGCAGACCATCGCAGCGGTCTCGACGATGTTCACCTTGCCATCGTCCTGAATGGCCTTCCACAACAGCAGCATGGCCGGGAACGCGAGCACGACGACGCTCGTCGTCTCGAGGTCGATGGGCAGCACGGCGCCGCTCGCCGCCGTCGGGATCACGCCCGCGACGGCCATGCCGGCGAGCATGAGCATCGCCACGGGCAGCACCACGAACGGGACCTGGCTCACCTGCCCCGCCGCCGCGGCGAGCGCCACGTCGTACATGCGCCGCTGGTGCGAGGTGATGATCATCGCGAAGGCGCCGGCGGAGGCGAAGATGCTCAGCAACAACGCGCCGACCATTTCGGCGTAGCCGCGCGCGGCGAGGCCAGCGACGAGAACGTCGGCGAAGTCGCCGACGGCGTGGCCACCGACGACAGCGGCGACGAGGCCGATGCCGCCGTAGCCTGCGATGCTGCCCCAGCTGGGCGGGGCATCAGCGGCCACTGCTGTCGACGTCGACTTCTCCGCCGACTTCTCCGCCGACTTCTCCGGCGCCTTCTCCTCCGACGACGTTCCGCTGAACCGTCGCACCAGCTCGATGACGGCGACGACCTGGACGCCGAGCAGCGCGATGCCGATGACGGTCAGGTCGAGCACGCCGAGCCCTTCGCCGCCGTGGTCGCCGGCGCTGAACGTGCGCAGCATGATCATCACGAGGCCGCAGCCGAGAAAGACGCCTGCAGCGGCGGCGAAGAGGTCGGTGTTGATCTTGACCAACGCCTCGGGCAGCCGCGCGTGTCCGGTCTCGTCCTTCGGCAGAAACCCTGAATAGACACCGAGCACCAGCGCGCCGACGTGCAGCGTCAAACAGGTGACGATGAAGCCGACGCGGGGCGCGGCGGCGAGCACGAACCCGAGCATCACGAGCTCAGGCACGTTCGACGCGAGCCCGGCCATCGTGCCGGAGACAAACGGGTTCCACCCGAGGCGACGGCCGATGCCCTCGACGCTCTTGATCATGGCCTCGCAGCTGCCGAACACGACGGCGAGCCCGCCGACGCCGAGCGCCGTGGCGATCAGCCACTCGGGCGCGTCGTGGCCGAGCACCTTGTGCGCGAGCATCGCCGCGCCGACGATGACGCCCCCGCCGACGAGCTTTTTGATCCAACCGTTGCCTTCGCCGCCACCTGACATGGACTCTGTGTAAGCCGGGGGGTCACCACGGGTCAAAACGTGGCGGTGTCGCGTGAGAAATCATTCTTCACGCTGCACGAGCGTGAGCAGCCAATTGCCGAACCGCCGAACATGTTCTCTGTCATTTTGAAGCGCACTCATCGCCGTCGTGCGTGCTTCGCCTCGGTCGAGCAGATGCAGCAGCCGAAGTTGATCGCGAAACTGCTCAGCGAAAACGCCAGACAGAAGTCGACGAGAAATCGCGAACACGAGGCGCTGGCGCTGACCGCCGCTCACTTCGACGTGCTTCAACCTCCGGCACATCATCGCCCGTCCGCGACCATGCCAGAGTTTTTTGGTGTCGGCACAAACGAATCGTACACAAACCTCTAAATCGGCCGTCGTGCCGTCACCAATCTTGTCTGCAAGAGCGCGAACCTCGACCTTCGTCAGTGCCGCAAATTCGGCTTGCTCGCTGGCCATCGGCTGCCCCATCCCCAGCGAAACTCTCACGGGTGCCTCTGGTTGCGAACCCGGGTGGATGCGGCACGAGAGCAGTCACATGTCGAACTCCCTTCTCTCCGACGCCGAGCACGAGTCGCTCTACGCCACGCGCAAGCGCCTGATCGACCTGCCACCCGACCGCATCATCGACGTGCAGACGGCGCCCGCGACACCACTGAAGCAGCTGCGCGAGGCGCTCGACGCTGCGCCAGCGTCGGCGCGCGAAACGGTGCTCGGCTTTCTCAAAGCGGTGAACGAGCTGTGCGACGGCGGCCTTCGCAAGCAGGGGCGCGTGAACCTGTCCGCGGTGCAAGCAGCTGAAGAAGGTTTTGGTCTGCTGGCGGCGCGGTTCAAGCTCGGCACCGAAGACCCCGCGGCCCATTTGCGCGCGCTGCGCGACGCCCGCGCGGCCGCGCGCAGCCGCGACGTGTCCGTCGTTGACGAGACGATTCGCGCGCGTGCGGCCGCACGCGCGGCAAAGGATTTCGACACCGCCGACCGCCTGCAACGCGAGCTGCTGGCGCAGGGTGTCATCTTGCTCGACAACGCCCATGGCAGTGAATGGACGCTGACGACGACGCTGGCGTCCGCGCAGTAGTCAGCGCCGTCGTCAGCGGTGCGCGCGTTGACGACCGCGGCTTCGAGCAGAACCGCAGTTGCCTTCTCGCCGCGCTGCTTCCGACGACGCTCGTGACCCAGCGACGTCAGGCGGCAGGGTCGAACGGGGCCATCGCCCGAGGCGCTGCGCGTTCGGCGGCCTGTTTGGCGATCTCGAGTTGCAGAGAGTCGATCTGTGGCTGCAAGTCGGCGGGCGCGCCCTGCACCGCGGCCAGAACGCGCGCTGCGCATGCGTGCTCGCGGCGAAGCAACAACGCGGCTGCATAGAGCACCAGCGGACCGAGAGCGTCGGAGCTCGATGACCCAAGGGCGAGCGCCTCGG
>JANNAY010000867.1:0-1663 GCA_031384945.1 Deltaproteobacteria bacterium | reverse complement strand
ACCGCGTCGCCGTTGCCGAAGCTGAGGCCGTCTTTGATGGCGGCGACGATGCCATCGACGTCGTCGCGCGGGTGGTTCGGCTGCAGCCGGCAGGCGAGGCGCCCGGGCAGTCCGATGGTGTTGTTGCAGACGGCGGTCACGCGGATTTTCTTGCCCGCCATGACGAGGTCCATGTTGGACATCAGCTTGGCGGTGGCCGCGGCCATCTCGGGCGTGAGTCCGGGCGTGATGTCGTTGACCATCTCGCCGGTGGTGGCGTCGTCGAGGATGAACTCGCGCAGCTGCGCGACCGTCCAGCAGCTGACCTTGTTGTAGGCCCGGGTCGCGTTCTGGTCGGCGGAGATGCCGTCTTCGACGACGCGGGTGACTTCATCGTCTTCGTAGGGGACGGACGGGTTCTCGCGCAGGTCTTTGAGCGTGAGCTCGCTGACGACGCGCTTGGCGGCGGCCATCTGGCGCATGCTTTTGGGCGCGAGGCCGGCCTGTTCGTCGCCGGAGCGGGGTTCGTTGGCGCGCGCGAGCGCGTCTTTCACGTCGGGGAACGTGTAGACCTCGCCGAAGAGCGTGGTGCGGAGCGCCATCGACCGGGTTGTCGCCCGGCCGATGGCGGGGGGCAAGCCGTCAGGCCGCTGTCGTCACCGTCGTCATCAGGTCGTGGCACCGCGGCGCTTCACTTCTGCATCGATCCGGCCGGCCACCACCGACGAACCGCGGGCGGTGGCGTCGTGGATCAGCCCGTAGGGGATCATGGCGTCGGCGTGGAGGTCGAAGTCCTGCATCGCTTCGCCGACGGCGCCGGCCAGGGCTTTGCCGAGGTCTTCTTTGCTCAGCGTCGTCGGCTGGAACTGCCGGACCTTGGCGTCGTCGAAACCGAGCACCAGCTGCAGCTTGCCGCCGCTCGTGTCGCCCTTCAGCACCAACAGGTCTTGGGGCAGGCGTCCACAGACCGCGACGTTCTGTTGTCCAAGAATGTGGCTGCGCAGGCCAGCTTCACTCAATCCCTTTTTGCTCATCAGCGCGCGCAGGCCGCCGTAGGCGAGGGCGATGAGCGACATCGTGGGCTTGAGCTCAGCGAGGGTGCCGACGACGCCGAGGCCGGCCTCGTAGGCGGGTCCGCTGACGGGGACGCCGCCGGCTCTGACGTCGGCGCCCGGTGCTCCGTTGCGCTGCAGCTCGGCCACCACGCCGGCGATCTGTCGGGCGGCGTCGTCGAAGAACGACGAGAGCTGGCGGTGGTTTCGCGCGCCGAACAGGTCGGCGAAGCGCGGGTGCGCGAACAGGCCGTCGAGCTTCTTCTTCACGTCTTGCGGCGACGTCGACGTCAGATCGATCTGCTCGAGGAATTCGGGCGGGCGCGCGTTGGTTTTCACCGCGTCGCTGCGGTTGAACAAGATCGTGAGGTCCATCTCGCGGGCGCTCTGCACGCCGCGGGTGGCGATGGGCGAGACCGTCGCCATCGGCACGTTCAACAGGCCGCTGATGGCGAGCAGCGACTCGGCCTCTTTCTTCGCGCCATACGCCGTTGGATCCGACAACCAATGCTTCGGCGTCAGCTCGAACAGGTCTTGCGCTGGAATGTTGTGCGTCTGCGCCAGCTCTTGCGCCACCTCCTGCGCAGCCGTCGTCAACGCTTGAGTCGACGTCGCTGCGCCGCTGTCGATCA
>JANNAY010000834.1:0-10080 GCA_031384945.1 Deltaproteobacteria bacterium | reverse complement strand
TGATCGACCCGGCTGATCGACCCGGCTGATCGATCAGGCTGATCGATCAGGCGCCGATGCGGTGGCGCACTTCGTAGCCGGTGTCGAGGTCGGCGATGCTGACTTCGACGATGCCGTGGGCGTCGATCAAGTAGCGCTCTTCGACGTGCGGACCGGCCGATCGACGCTCGACCGGCACCGCGCGCAGGTCTTTCTGCGTGCGCAGCGCCGGGTCGAAGGCGAAGAGCACCTCGGCGAACGGCACCAGCTCACCGCGCGGCTCAGAGGCGTCATCGACGGAGCTGCACTCGACGTAGCGGAACCAGCCGACGTTGTGCGCGGCGCGGTAGCGGCGGACGACGACGACAGCGTCGTCGCCGGGCAGCGGTGAGGTCGGCAGAAAGATCGGATCGAAGCGCACCGAAGCGCCGGCGTTCTTTTCGCGAAAGACCCCGAAGCCGCGCGACAGCCGGTCTTTGAGCGAGAAGCCGGCGTCGGCGTCGGCGGCGATGGCGAGCCCGATCGCCGTCGAAGCACCGGGGTGGGGCGAGCGGTGCACGCGGCGTCCGAAGCGCTCGCGCAGCATGCGCGGCACCAGCGGCAGGCCCGAGGCGCCGCCGACGAGGTAGACGCCGGCGACGTCGTCTTCGCCCTCGCCCTTGTTCGCGAGCAGCGGCTTCATGACGTCGAGCGAGCGCGTCACCAGCGGCGCGCAGGCGGCGAAGAAGTCGTCGACGGCGATGCTGACGGCGCGGTCGCCGCTGGCGGTGGGGACGTCGAGGGCGATGCGTTTGCTCTGCGGCGCCAGGCGCTCTTTGGCTTCGCGGCATTGCTCGCGCAAGCGATCGTGGTCGGCCGCCGAAAGTGAGCGGTCGCTCACATTTGCTTGCGCGCAGGCCATGTCAGCCAAGATGGCGTCGAAGTCGTCGCCGCCGAGGTGGTTGTCGCCGGCGGTGGCCACGACGTCGTGTTGCCGCATTCCTGGCAGCGTGGCGTCGACGTGAACGACGCTGGCGTCGAAGGTGCCGCCGCCGAGGTCGTAGACGACGACGCGGTCGCGCTTCTGCGTCACCGCCTTGGGTTGCCGGTGCGTGTACTCGAAGCCCGCCGCCGACGGCTCGTTGAGCATGGCTTTGACGACGAAGCCCGAGCGCTGAAACGCCTCGAGGGTCAAGAAGCGCTGCGCGCCGAACGCGTGCGCCGGCACGGCAACGACGGCTTCGAGCGTGGTGTCGTTCTTCTTCTTCGGCAGGTTCGATTTCTTCAGCAGCGCTGTCTTCAACGCCGTCAAGTACCCGGTCATGACCGTGAGCAAGGGGACGCCGACATCGCCGACAATCACGGTGGCGCCGCCGCTGACGTTGCCTTGTGCGAGCGCACGCTTGAACGAGCGCAACAGGGGCGCGCCCTCTTTGGCGGCGGCGAGGGCGTCGAAGCCGTAGACGAACTTGTCGCCAACAGCTGCGACGACGGAGGGGAAGAAGTCGCAGGCATCGCCGTCGGCGTCGTCGAAGCTGACGACGGGGTAGTTGCCGCGGTCGACGGCGGCAACGACGGTGCGCGTGGTTCCGAAATCAATGCCGACGCGCATGCAGGCCTCCGTCGCGCTTCGGCCACGGCGCCTTTGCCTTCGACGAGGCGGGCGACGCGGCGAGAGCGCACGACGGATGCTACGGCGACGTCGGCTTCTCTGACAGCGCTTCTGCGAGGGTCTGCTCGACGCCAGCGATGGTCAGCGGGTGATAGCCGGGCCGAGCTCTTTCAAACGCGCGCCCGGCGAATTCGCGGCCCCACGACGTCGTCGCGAGCTGTTCGTAGAGCGGCAGCACCAGCTTTCGCCGACCGATCGTGACCAGATAATTCTCGAGCACCGGCAGCGAACGCTCGTCATGGTTGGCAATCACGAGCCGCAGCCACTCGAAGCGCACCTCGTTGTTCGAGGTCTTGCTGTGGTCGGCGTTCAAGCCCCAGGCGTCGTCGAGCGCCTTCATCTGCGCCGCCGTCTGTGTGCGCGGCAGCTGCTGCAGCAGGTGCACCCACTGCATCGCGTGAAAGCTCTGCGTGTCGACGCTCGACGGCGCGGCGCCGTTCTGCAGCTTCACGACGTCGCTGTCGAGCTGCGCCAAGAGCTTCGAAGTCGGCTGCGTCGTCGGCGGCGTCGATGGCGCATACGCCCAGTCGTCGATGTGCATGCGCGCGCGCTCGTCGTCGTTCTTTGCCAGCTGCGTGCGCACGCGCTCGAGAAACACCGCCGTGGTGCGCGACGAAAAGGCGTTGTCGTTGAACCAGCCACTGAGAAAGGCGTCGAAGCGGTCGCGGCCGACGACGCCGTCGAGGTGTCGCAAGAACGCGGCGCCTTTGATGTAGGCGACGTCGCTGAGGGCTTCGTCGGGGTCTTCTTCGGCGGCGAGGGCGCGCCACAGCCGCGGGTCGGGACCATCTTTTTCGGCGAGCGAGCGCAGCAGGTCTTGCCACGCGAGCGTGCGCAGCATCTCGGCGACGTCTGTGCCGTAGAGGCGTTCGACGATGCGGTCTTCGAAGTAGACGGTGGTGCCTTCGTTCAGCCAGATGTCGGCCCACGTGGCGTTGGTGACGAGGTTCCCGCTCCATGAATGCGCGAGCTCGTGGGCGATGAGCGACACCAGTGAACGGTCGCCGGCCAGCACCGTCGACGACGCAAAGGTGAGCCGCGGGTTCTCCATCCCGCCGAAGGGAAACGACGGCGGCAGCACCAGGATGTCGAAGCGGCCCCAGCGGTACGGTCCGTAGAGCTCTTCGGCGGCGGCCACCATCTTTTCGGTGTCGGCGAATTCAGAGGCGGCGGCGTCGACGACGGTGGCGTCGGCCCACACGCCGGTGCGCGCAGAAATGGCTGTGAATTTCAGGTCGCCGGCGGCCAGCGCGATCAAATAGCCGGGGATGGCTTGCGGCATGTCGAACGCGAAGACGACGTCGTCACCGGCTGTGCCTTCATCGACGCGCTCGGCGCTCATGACGGCGGTGATGCCCTGCGGCACGCGGATGCGCGCGTCGTAGGTCAGCCGAATTCCTGGAGAGTCTTGCAGCGGAATCCACGTGCGCGTGAGGATCGCCTGGCCTTGCGTGAAGAAAAACGGCTGCTGCTTCGACGCCGTCAACTCTCGCGGCAACCACTGCAGCGCCTCGGCGTCGGGCCGCGTGCGGTAGCGGATGGTCACCTTTGACAAAGGCGACGCCGGCAGGGCGATGGTCAGCGACGAGCCGCGGACGGCGCTGACCGGTCCAACGACGAAAGCGAGGTCGTGGCCGTCGTCGTCGGTGACGCCTTCGATGACGAGGCCGCGGTCGTCGAGCACGACGTCGGTGGCGCCCGCTGCGCGCTCGATGGTGAGCGCGGCGGTGCCGGCGACGACGCGGGCTGCGAAGTCGAGGCGCAGGTCGAGTGAGACGTGGGTGACGCGCGCGACGTCAGGCAGGGCGTAGCTGTGCACATCGTTCGTCATCGCGGCCTCCGGCGGCTCTTCGGTCATCGGCATCGTCGAGGCCGTCATCGTCGCGCAGGAGGCGCAGACAAAGGCGACGCAGACGCAGAAGAAGAAGGAGGCGCGCACGCCGCAGCTCTACTCGCGTGCTGGCGCGGCGTCCAACGACGCCAACAACCGCTTGACCTCTTTGATGTTGGGATCATCGAATGACGTCGTGCGCTCGAGGTACAGCTCGAGGTCTTTGCGCGACGCGCTCTTGTCGAGCAGCGCCATGTACGCGCGGGCGCGGATCAACAGCGCGCGCCGTCCGGTCTCGACCGAGGGCTGGAGCGCGAGGGCGCGGGTCGCGGCGTCGACGGCGCCGAGGTGGTCTTTGTCGTCGAGCTTTCGCTGCGCTTCGTCGAGCAGCTCGACCTTGGTGTTGCTGACGATCTTCGTCTCCAACCCCGAGGCGGTGGCGTTCACCTGCTTCATCTCTTCGCGTCCGGCCTTGAGCGTGAACAGCAAGAGCAGCACGACGACCAGGGCCGCGGCGGCGAGTCCCGCACGAACGAACCAGCGGCCGGCGCCATCGCCCTCGTCGCTTCTGGCGCCAGCGACGACGGCGGCGGCACGCATCTCACGCTGTCCGCCATCGTTGCCCGCTCCGCTTGCTGAGATGTTGCGGGTGTTGCTCTGCGGGCTGCGCGTCTGAGCCGTGTTGTTCTTCTGCTGCTGCCGCGCGAGCGCCTGCAGGCCGCCGGTCTGGATGCCGCGGGCGATGTTCAATATCGACGTGTCGTTGGTGCCAAAGAGCGAGCGCTGCAGCTGACGCACCTGGGCGACATCGTCAGGACGCTCTTTGCAGTAGGCCCACAGCAGCCGCGTCGCGACCTCGACGTGGCCGCTGCCGCGAAAGAGCTCGTAGGCCCGTCGCAGCTCGTTGGCATCGAGGCGGTGGTTCGCCATCCGCTCGATGAGCACGAGCTCGTTGGGCTGCCAGTTGGCGTCGAAGCGAAAGCGCCCGCGGGCGACCTCGGCCTGAAACAAGTTCAGCGTTGCGGGCGAGGGATCGAGCAGCGAGGCGCGGCGCAGCGCCAGCACGCGAGCCACCTGGTTGTCGACATCGAGGGGCAGCGCGCGGGCGCGGGCGAGCTCGCGATCGGCGTCCCAGCCGAGCACGGTGGCGTCGTCGATCTGGTGCGTGACCCAGCTCTTGAGCAGCTGCTCGCCGTGCGGGTGCCGCGCCGGACACGCGTCGATCAAGGCAATCAACGCGCGCGCCGAGGCCACGCGATCGGCCGGCTGCAACGTGAGCGCCGCGCCGAAGACGTCTTCGAGCTCGGGCGGTGCTGAGGCGTCGATCTCGGAGAGCAGCTGGGCAGGCCAGCTGCCGGCGCGCACGACCTTCTGCACGAGCGTGAGCTGAGTGGCGGCGAAGCGCGAGACGCCGCGCGAGGCGAGGCTGGCGGCCGTGAGCGCTGCGCTGAACAGATCAGATCGCGCGTCGGTGGGTTCGGCGCGCGCTTGCTCGGGGCTCATGTAGGCAGCGGTGCCGATGACCTGGCCGGTGCCGGTGACGGTGTCGTCGTGCATCGACCGCGCGATGCCAAAGTCGAGGATCTTCAGCGTGCCGCGCGCGTCGAACATCACGTTCTGCGGCTTCACGTCACGGTGCACGATCTCTTTCTCGTGCACCGCCGCGAGGCCGAGGCAGAGAGCGCGCAGCACCTCGAGCCACAGCGCAGGCGACGCGCGACCGCCCTTGGCGACCTCGATGAGGCTCGGCCCGCTCATAACGTCCATGACGAGAAAGACGCTGCCGTCGGCGGTGATGCCGCTGTCGTAGACGGCGCAGACGTGGTCGTCGCGCACCGCCATCGCGTGGCGCATCTCTCGGTGAAAGCGCTCGGCCGCCGTCGGCTCGGTCGGCACGTTGCCGATCTTGATGGCGACCTCGGCCCCGCTCTGGATGTCGATGGCGCGGTGGACGACGCCCATGCCGCCCTGCCCGAGCTTGGCGGTGAGGCGGTAGCGAGAGAGTCCGTCGGAGCCAGAGGCAGACATGTGGGTGCGAGCCTAGCGCTGCCGTCGCTTGCGCTGGCGAGCGGCGCGCTACGCTGATCGACATGGTTCGCGCGTTCAGTCTGATCGAGCTCATGGCCGTCATCGGCGTCTCGGCCGTCGTCAGCGCGGTCGCCGTTGGCGTCACCGTGCGCACCTCGCAGGGGTTGAACAACGCGACGGCGCAGATGGGCGTGCTCGAGTTCATCCAGCGCGAGCGCAACAGCCACGTCAACCGCGCCGTCGAGACCGACGTCGTCGTCTTCTGCAGCGCCGTCGGCGCCGCCGACTGCACCGGCGCCGCCGGCGACAGCATCGTCGCCTACCGCTCGCCCCTGCCCGTCGTGTTTCCCCCGCCGCCCGCCAACGAGCTGGCCCGGGTCAACTTCGGCGGCAACCGCTTCACCTTCGCCCCCGCCCCCGCCTTGTTCGTCGATGCCTTTGCCCGCTCCGTCGACGACGTCGGCAACCCGCGCAACAGCGTGCTCACGCTGACCTTGCGCGGCGACAGCGAAGACATCGTCTTCCGCGCCGACGGCGTCGCCGTCCCCAGCTTCGAAGCCCCCTCCGCCGTCGTCGTCGCCCCCCACGTCGCCGACGTCGGCGTCCGCACCACGACGAACCCGACGCCGCAGGCGCTGCCGAACAGCAGCTTTCGCGCCCGGCGGGTGTTTCTTGAATAGGGGCGCGACGATCCTCGAGGTGCTGGTCGCCAGCGTCATCACCATCGTCTGCGTCACGGCGGCGGCGAGCACGTTGACCATGGGCTTTCGCTTCATCGCTGAGCGCCGCATGCGCACCACCGCCGAGCTCGTCTGCCAAAGCCACATGGAGCTGCTGTTGGCCATCGATCGCGAGCGACCCCTCGGCGCCGTCGACTGTGCGCCGGTGCCCTACACCCGCGACGTCGTCGGCGACGCGCGCACGGCGGTGTTCATCGCCACCTGCGAGATGGAAGCCGACAGTCCACCCACGCCGGATCGCCGCTACACACGGCTGACCGCCACCGTCAGCACGCGCTTCGATGGACGCGCGCTGCAGACGTCGTTCGCGACCTACATCCCGTCGGCGGCGCCATGAGCCACGTGCACAGGCGCGCCTTCACGCTGATGGAAGCGATGATCGTGCTCGCCATGATCGGCGTCGTCGTGGCTGTCTCGACCATGACCTTCGTGTCGCTGTTGAACAGCGCCAAGCGCGGCCGCGTCGCGCTGCAAGCGATGGGATCGACGCGCACCGCCCTCGACTTCATCCTCGAAGAAGCCCGCCTCGCCGGCGGCCCCGACCTGCCCGGCTCGGCGCGCGTGTTGATCGACAAGAGCGGCGGCGCCCACCAGACCGATGTGCTCTGGCTGATCGACCAGGCCACCGGCTACGGCACCTGCGTCGTCACCGGCGTCTCGGGCAGCACGCTGCAATTTCCGGTCATCAACGTCAGCGGTGTGCGCCGTTGTTGCTTCGAAGCCGGCGAAGATCCCGTCGGCACGCCGCCGTTGCCCGAAGGCGCGCCCGCTGGCGCCCCCTTTCGCCGCACCGCGGTCTTGTTCGACGACCTGCGCCGCTTCGTGCCCGTGTTTCTCGAAGGCGATCCGAGCGCCGCCACCTGCTCGCTGACGATGAAGCGCTTGCCGGGCATCGCCAACGTCGTCTCGGCCGCGCGCCGCAATGAGCCGACGCTCTTGCTCGCCACCGCCGTGCTCGCCGACGTCAAACGCGTCTACGTCGACTTCGACGCCGACAGCGTGCAGTTTCCCTTCGGCGCCCTCTACGCCCAGGTCGAGAGCGACGGCGACGTCGACTCGTTCGTCGGCGAACGGCAGCGCCTGTCGTCGAACACGATCGATCTGCGCGCCGGCGTCGGCTACGGCACCGAGACGCCCAACATCGCCCCGCCCCCCGACGAAGACGACGACCCCGCCGTCAGCGCCGACCCCGCCGAGATCGCCGCTGGCGCGACGCCGCTGCTCGAGCTCGCGACCAACCGCCGGGGTTGGCGCAGCTTGCCCGTACCGATGGTCACCGGCGGTGAAGCGTCGCCGCAGATGTTGGGCATCGGCCTCACCACCGGCGCCCGCGGGGCCGGCGCGCCGTCGTCGCTGCCGTGGTCGACGCGTCCGGTGGTCTCTGACGGCGCCACCGGCTTCTCTCTCGTCGGCCGCGTCACCTTCCGCGATGGAGCGCTGCCATGAGCCACCGGTCCAGACGCGGCTATGCGTTGTTGTTCGTGCTCGTGATGGTCATCGCGCTCGGCGTGATCGTCGGCGGGTTGTTCGCCGTGCTCGGGCAGTCGGTGTCGTCGTCAAAGGCGGCGCATGCCGACCTGCAGCAGCTCTACGGCTGCGACGGCGCGATGCGGCTCGCGTTCTCTGAGGCCGAGCGCTACGCCGGCAGCACCGACGACGTCGCCCTCTCTCGCGGCTTGCGCGAGTTGAGCGTCTCGCTGGCGCGCGACATCGATCCGCGCACGAGCCGGCCCTATGCCGATGTCACCGACATCCGCGTCGAACCCAGCGCCATCGGCACCTTCACGGCGACGACGCTGCCGTTCTTGCTGATGGAGTACGTGCAAGAGAGCAGCCGCATCACCATCGCCAGCGACAGCGGCCTCTCGCGCGGACGCAGCTGCCGCGCCGACTCGCCGACGCGGCGGCGCTCGCTCAGCATGTTTCAATTCGCCGCCGCCAGCAGCGACGACGTCAGGCTCGGCAGCGTCTTTGTCACCGGCGGCAGCGCTGGCGACGTCTTTGTGCTCCAGCACCGCCGCCCCGGCGCACGGCGCACGAAGACGCCAGCCGGTCCGCTCAACGTTCACGTCGTGAACCTCGCCGACAACGACGCCTACACGTTGCCGGGACCCCCCACCGAGCCGGCGCGCTTCATCCGCAAGTGGAGAAACCTGTTCGGTTGGCGCCGCAGCACGCGGTACCGCCGTCCGACGTCTGAGAATTTTCTCAAGCTGCCCACCGATGCCCGTGGTCCCGATCCAGCCGCGTCGCGCTTCGCCCGTGGCGCCGACCTGCGCATCATCGACGGCGACTGGTACGTGAACGAGGCCGGCGCGTTTCCAGGTCGTCGCATCTGGTCCGACCAACGCGCCGCACCGCCGACGCTGCTCGGACGCGCCTACTCGTCTTACGAGCGCAACAGCGGCGGCGACTCACGCGGCGGCGCCGCCGTCATTCGCTACGGCCTGGTCGACGCGCGCAACCGCTCGCCGCTGGTGCGCGGCCTGTGCAACAACGCCGACGCGCTCGTGCCCATCGTCAACGTGCTCGGCAACCAGCTGCCCGACTGCTTGCTCGCTGGCTTGTTGAACCTCGCGCCCACGGGCGAGACCGATCCGTTTCGCCGCGCGGCGCAGGTCGGCTTCTTTGATCCGTCGAACAACACGCCGATCTTTCCCATCGTCGTCGACGTGCAGCAGCTGCGCGCGGCCATGTCGGCGCCCCTCGCTGGCGACCTCGGCGGCGAGCGCTGCGTCGGTCCATCGACGGTGGTCTGCTCTGACGCGCGTCGCTTCAAGGGCAGCGTGTGGATCGGGACCACGGCGTTGCCGGGCAGCGTCTTGCCCGACGGCACGGCGCGCGTGCCCTGCTCGTTGCAAGCGGGCGCTGGCTGCATGCGGCCCAACGCCGTCGTGCTCTACAACGCCGACGACCTCTCGGCGTTTGTGAACGGCGGTGAGTCGGGCCTGAGCATCGCCAGCAACTTGCCGATGTACGTCGTCGGCGACGTCAACAGCCGCCTGCCCGGCGCTGGCAGCGCACGCGTCGCCCTGCTCGCGCCGCAGATCACGGCGCTGCCGGCGGACTTCGAGATGGCCAGGGCGGCGTGGGGCACGACGACGTCGCTGCCGACGCCGACGACGACGTTGAATTGGAACACCTCGATCTTCACCGGCTGGGCCACCGACCTCGGCTCGGGCCTGACGCGCGATCCGACCCGTCACGTGCTGCGCAAGCTCGGCGGCGACCTGCGCATCAACCTCGTCGGCTCGATGGTGATGCCGTTCGAGCGCAAGCACTTCGACGACCTCGCCTCGTTCAACTGGAGCCGCGGCGGCTACAACGGCTCCGGCGGCGGCGACTTCAGCAACCCCGATCCGCAGGTCGCTGGTTTGCCGATCTTTCTGCCGAGCAGCGATGCCGCCGAGGGCACATCGTCGCGCCTCGTCAGCGTGAACCTTCGCTTTCCCGGTGACGGCGCGCGCGACTTGCGTCGATCTCCGCCCCATCAGCAGCCGCCGAACGCGCCGCGCATCTCGCTCGACCTCGCCACGCTCGACCGCCGCTGAGCCCGCAGACCTCACGCTCGCTTCGCGCGGACCTGACGACATTCGGCCCCGCAGACCTCACCCCTCGCTTCGCGCGACCCGCGACCCCACCGGCGAGGGTGGATAAAATTGCGGACTGATAGCGGCCCCGTCAGTAAGGGTAACCAGTACGGTAGTCGTCAGCGGCCAGAGGAATCGCCGTTTCAGTACAGATCGAATATCGATTATTCTCCGGATTGATTTTCAACCACAACGCTTGGGGAGAGGGGCGAGCGCAGCGAGGGGTGAGGGCTGCCGGAGCGAGCCACGACGCGTGACAAC